>NZ_JBQFPK010000006.1:0-266846 GCF_056534465.1 Ruegeria sp. D3 | reverse complement strand
CTAAGTCTCTCCTTGCTCACACAGTCCAGCCGCCGTCGATGGCGAAAGTCTGCCCTGTAGTAAATCCGCTTTCATCGCTGGCCAGATAGGTCGCCAGCGCTGCAATCTCGTCTGCATGGCCAATCCGGCCCATCGGTTGCCGCGCGATGAAATCCTTCAACGCCTGATCGTAATCACCCATCGCGCGCAGGCGATCGTGCAAGCTGGGGCTGTCTACGGTGCCGGGGCAAATCGCGTTGCAACGAATGCCGTCTGTAATGAAGTCCGCCGCGATTGATTTGGTCAGCCCGATCACTGCGGCCTTGGACGCACAGTAGGAAAACCTGTTTGGCACCCCTTTGATCGAAGACGCCACCGACGACATGTTGACGATTGAACCACCGCCCCTGGCAACCATTCCGGGGATAACCAGCTTGGCCAGCCGGAACATTGCCTTGACGTTCAGATCAAAACTGAAATCCCATTGCGCGTCGTCGCATTCCAGAATGTTTCCGGAGCCCACAAATCCAGCACAGTTGAATAGAACATCCACTTCACCCGCAGATGCAATTGCTTCGGCCACCGCGTCAGCATCCGTTACATCCAGATTGACCACCGAGACGCGTTCGATAGCCTCAAGTTCGGCCAGCGTATCCTCGTTGATGTCGCAAGCAATAACTTCAGCGCCTTCGGCCACGTATTGTTCAACACTTGCGCGGCCGATCCCCTGCCCCGCCGCAGTAACAAGCGCTTTTTTTCCGGCCAGGCGGCCTTTTCTTGGCTTCATTTTCCTCGGTCCCAAAATTTTAGTCATGCAACAAGGCACATTCCCCAAAACGCGCAATTGCTTAGCCAACTCTCAGCCATACGGCTTCTAACCTCATTGGGTCAGCAATATTTCGCAATCTCAGGCTTGGCAGGCGCCGGGCCTCCTAAAACTCCGACGCGCTTGATTCCTCCACCTCTTTTCATATTTAAATCAGGTATTCACTAATAAATCAACATTGACATTTTGCAGTCGGCAAAACGATGCTTTATGCATTCGCCCTAGGAGGAAGACGTGGTGGAACAAACCGAAAAGTATCGTGCGCCAGCACTCGAAAAAGGTATTGATATTATTGAGCTTTTGTCACTCCACGGGGATGGACTGACACAAGGTGATATCGCCCGCGCTCTAGATCGGTCGCAAAGCGAAATCTACCGAATGCTGTCCACCCTGGTCCGGCGCGGTTACGTCATTCGTTCCAAAGACGACGACCTGTATTCGTTGAGCCTAAAGATGTTTGCGCTGTCGCAACGCCACCCACCGGTCGAGCGGTTGTTGGAAGTTTCCACACCCAAAATGCGCGTGACGACACGACGCGCCTGGCAGTCCTGCCACCTGAGTATGGAAAGCAATGGTGACATCGTTGTGGTGGCCTCGGTTGCGGCACCAGGTGACTGGGTGTTCTCGTTGCGCGTGGGTACCGTCATGGGGTTGGGCAACACCGGGACAGGTCGGGTCATGGCCGCCTTTCGCACCGATCAACAGATTGAGGCTCTTCTGGACATCCACCGGCTGGCGCGAGGCGAACCACAAATTGACCGGGGCGAGTTCATGGAACATGTCGCCCGCATCAGAGAAGTTGGCTACGAAAGGATGCCATCCGCAACTGCAGTCGGTGTTACCAATCTAGCCTATCCTGTCTTCGATCACGAAGGCACCGCTATTTGCGCCATTAACTGCCCGTATGTCGAACGCATCGATCAGATGGACGTACCTTCGATAGACGAGGTGCATCAGCTATTCCTCGACTTGTCTAAAGAGCTTTCGGCCTATTACTCGGGCGGTTGAATAGTAACGCCAACCGCCAAGATCCCCTGCCGCAGGTCCTGCGCCGCCAAGCCACTGCGACAGCCCCGGACGTTCCGCCCGCATCAGAACAAAGCGAAATCAACCTTGTTTTGCTTTCCGACTTCCGTTCAACTGTTTTCGAGTTTGGAAACCTGAAGAACAGTGTTTCGGTGATGCGCTGATCTCGCCAAATGGAGAGCGCGACATGAATCAGTCCAAAAGCCGTCATGAACATCAATCAGACGCTGCCAGACAAGCCATGTTGGAAGAGATTGCGTCCATAGTTGAAAGAACACCTGATCCCGATCACCTTCTTTTTCAAGTCGCACTCAAGCTGAAGACCTTGTTGGTCATGGACGAATGCGCGTTCGCTTTGCTCAGTCCGGATGGTGATTTCTATTTGGAAGGCACTACCGCACAAGCCAACAAGGATTGGGTTGTCTGGAGCTCTGAGCAAATCCCAATCGCCGAAGACTTTATCGGCAACGCGCTGACTTCCGGCAACCGACAAGTACACTTTGCTTCACCAGAGCGAGATAGCGCACATGACAGCAAGACCTCCGTCGCCACGATGGTGTTACCTGTCAAATCTCTTGGAAGAGTTATTGGCGCCATCCTGCTTCAAGGCGAGCGGGCGGCCGAATTCAGTGAGACCGACACAAACGTCGCACACAGCGCTGCGATCCTTTGTGCAACGGCGTTTCTTGACCGACAATTACGTGTTTCGCGACCAGATCAACAACTGGACGGACTCGTCGATGCAATAAACACAATTCCAGAAGGTTTCGCTCTGTACGATTCCGAAGACCGGTTGGTGCTTGCGAACAAGACCTATCGAAAGATGCTGTATCCAGGGCATGAAGATCTGGTCAAACCAGGTATGAGCTTTGAACAGGTTGTTCGAAAAGCTCTTTCGCTCAATGTGATTGCTGATGCGGTCGGGCGCGAAGAAGAATGGCTGGTGCAACGCTTGAAACGCCATGCCAATCCCGAAGGCACCCAGATGCAAAGCCGAACATCCGGGGGGTGGATAAAAATAAGCGAACGCAAAACCCGCGACAACGCCACAGTCGCGATTTACAGCGACGTGTCCGAGCTGAAAAAAGTCGAAGCACGCAATGCCGAGCTGGCACAGATACCCGAGGAAAACCCCAACCCGGTGATGTGCATCGGTAGCGATGGTACTTTGATATACGCCAACAGAGCCAGCAAGCCGATGTTGGACGCGCTGAGCCTGAAAGTGGGAACGAAGGTTGGCTCGGATTGGATGCAGCGTGTTGAAATGGGCCTGCGAGAAAATGAACGGCAAGACTTTGAATACCAAGCAGGCGGCATGGTCTATACCTTGCTGCTCTGGCCGGTTCCCGACGCTGAACACGTCAATCTGTATGGCCGGGATGTCACGCAACTGAAGCAAGCCGAAAACCGGATGCGAGAATTGGCGCGTATCCCGGAAGAAAATCCAAATCCTGTACTGCGCATCAGCAGTCAGGGTCAGTTAATCTATGCAAACAAAGCAAGCGCCCCTTTGATCAACGCATTGCAACTAAAAGTCGGGGATCGCGTCGGGACCGGCTGGCGCAAACGCGTTAGCAAGGGTTTGCAATATGATGAACGACAAGACTTCGAGTATGAAGCGGGCGGCCTCATCTATTCCCTTCTGCTGTGGCCCATTGCGGAAGGCGGGTACGCAAACATTTATGGCCGTGACATAACCACCCAAAAGCAAGCGGAACGTGAGTTGCGTGTGGCCCGTGACATCGCGGAAACTGCCAACAAAACCAAAAGCACCTTTCTTGCAAATATGAGCCACGAGCTTCGCACGCCGCTGAACGCGATTATCGGCTATAGCGAATTGATGCTGGAAGAAGCCATCGACCAGAATGACGAAGCAAACCTGAGCGATCTTCGTAAGATTCAGTCGGCTGGCAAACACTTGCTCGCATTGATCAACGACATCCTTGATTTGTCCAAAATCGAAGCTGGGAAGATGGAATTCAATCTCGAATCCTTCGACGTCGCCCAGATGGTCAATGATGTCGGCACTACTATGCAACCGCTGGCCGAAAAAAACCGAAATACGCTGAAAATTCAATGCTCCGAAGGCATAGGTGACATGGTCTGCGACCTGACTAAGATACGTCAGGCGCTTCTCAATCTGTTGTCCAATGCCTGCAAATTCACCGAGAACGGAGACGTCGTGTTGTCGGTTACACCGTCGAGCGAGGCTGATTTAATTGAGTTTTCAGTTATTGACCACGGGATCGGAATAACGCCAGAGCAAGTCGACCGGGTTTTTGAGGCATTCACCCAAGCGGACTCTTCAACGACACGAAACTATGGCGGGACTGGTTTGGGCTTGTCGATTACCAAGGTGTTCTGTGAACAGTTGGGGGGCGACGTTCATTGTACCAGCGCTTTGGGCGAAGGCTCCACTTTTACAATTAGACTGCCGCGCATCTGCCAAGATCCGTCAATTGATCGGCTAAAGGTCTCGGACTTCTCCCAAAACGATCCGAACATTGATCCGAACGCTCCGCTTATCTTGCTGGTGGATGATGACCCTACTGTACATGACCTATTAGGTCGGCGACTGCATCGGGAAGGATACCGGGTTTTGGCTTCGACTAGGGGCGAGGATGCTCTGGAGCTCGCTCGGACAGTGCGGCCGGATGCGATAACCCTGGATGTGTTCATGCCTGAGGTCGACGGCTGGGCGGTTCTTTCTAAACTGAAGGATGATCCCGAACTGGCTAATATCCCGGTGATCATGCTTACCTTTGCAGAAGACCGTCAACGGGGCTTGTCTTTGGGTGCCAGTGAATACCTCGCCAAGCCGATTGACACCATCGAACTTCTGAGCGCCCTAAAGGACCATTGCCCCAGTCAGCCGACGCCGAGCGTTCTGGTTGTCGAGGACGAAGCAGCGACCCGCGAATTCATCTCCCGCGTTCTTGAGAAGGAAGGCTGGAAGATAGATCAGGCTGTCAACGGGCTGGATGCGTTGCATCAGCTTTCGGAAGCAGTGCCCGATGTAATATTGCTTGACCTCATGATGCCCGAAATGGACGGTTTCGAATTCCTTGCGAGGATGAGGAAGAATGATCAATGGAAAGAGATACCCGTTGTTATCGTGACGGCTAAGACTCTGTCGAACGAAGATCGGAAACGTTTGAATGGTTCCGTTCAGACGCTGATCCGCAAGGATGGAGATGAAATCGAAACCATCTTGAATCAGTTGAATGAAATTCTGCCAAGCTCAGCTTCACGGACACCTCGGCCGTGACCGACCTACCGGACACCAAAGCCCAACAAGCGCAAGCATTGTGGTTAGCGAATTTACGTCAGACGCTGATATCTCCGGTCAGCGTGATTGTCGGGCTTTGCGATATACTTGAGAACGAAGCTAGACGGATGGTCCCTGAGGATGCCGTATCCGACCTGAGCCGTATTTCCAGAGCGGCAACCGAATTGAACGCATTTGTCGATCAGCTGCTTCGTCCCGAAATGGCGATAAAGCTGACAATCAGCGGTGATGAAGGAATAAAACGACTGCGTCACGACTTGCGAACACCCATGAACGCAATCAAGGGCTATAGCGAAATGCTTCTGGAGGATTTGGAAGCACTGAACGCAGGTCAATTGAAACCCGACATTCTAGGTCTGCTTCAGCACACCGACGCTTTGCTGCATCATATCGACAGGCTGTCGGCTTTGTCCGACCATCAACCGAACGGGGGGTTTGGCCTTCCGGAAGCGTCCGACGACGCCGCCGAAATGTTCACAAAACTCACCCAGAGCATGCAGTCTACCCAACAAATTGCGGATACCGCCGGGCTGATCGGGCGTATCCTCGTTGTGGATGATCTTGAGACAAACAGAAGTCTTTTGGCTCGTCGGTTGGAACGGGACGGCCATGAAGTCAAAACCGCGGACGGAGGGCGAACAGCCCTGAAGATGATGGCGCAACACGCGTTCGATCTGGTTTTGCTAGACCTAATGATGCCCGATATTGACGGCTTCAATGTCTTGGCCCGATTAAAGGATGATGACGCTTACCGCGATATTCCGGTCATAATGATCTCGGCCCTGGACCAACTCGAAAGCGTCGCGCGCTGCATCGAGGCCGGAGCCGAGGACTATTTGCCCAAACCGTTCAACCCCGTCCTACTGAAAGCCCGGATCAGCGCCGCCCTCGAAAAACGGCGTTGGCGGGACTGCGAACGCGAGTACCTTCGGCAAGTGGAATCGGAAAAACAAAAATATATGGAACTTCTCCACAGCATCCTGCCGCAGAAAATCGTGGCACGCATGAATGACGGTGAAACAATGATCGCCGATCGCCACAGTGAAGCAACTGTTCTGTTTTCGGACTTTGTTGGATTCACCGAGTTGTCGTCCAAACTGCCGCCTGCCCATGTGGTTCACAACCTCAACCGCGTTTTCTCAGACTTTGACGAAATCGCGTCAGAACTCGGCGTAGAGAAGATCAAAACAATCGGGGATGCATATATGGCGGCCGCTGGCGTTCCGGATCATCGGGGTGACCATGCAGAAGTGGTCGTAGAAATGGCACTTCGCATGTTGGCAGTGGTCGAATTTCTGAACCATGAATTGGATCACCCCATGGATGTCAGAATTGGCATCCACAGCGGACCCGTGGTCGCTGGCATAATTGGATCACACCGATTTCTCTACGACGTTTGGGGCGACACAGTGAATATGGCTAGCCGTATGGAATCAACCGGTGCGCCAAACCGAGTTCAAGTTTCCGAAACAACAGCCAAACAAATCGAACACCGATTTGACCTTTCCGAACCTGCCGATATTCGTGTCAAAGGCAAAGGTCAGGTTCGTACGTTTTTCGTTATGCGGCGCAAACCTGCAGCGGGATAATTGTGCGGCCACTAGGACGCGGGCAACAGGTTTTCCATCTTTTCCAGTAAGCGGCTAAGTTCAACGGGCTTGGTATCGAAATCATCACAACCCGCGTCCAACGCTTTTTCCCTGTCGCTGGCCATTGCGTGAGCAGTCAACGCAACAACCGGGATCGAAGCCGTGTCCGAGTTGGCCTTGATGCGCCGTGTTGCCTCCCAGCCATCAATCTCAGGTAAGCTCATATCCATCAATATGATGTCCGGAGACTGGCTGCCCGCCATGGCAACGCCCTCCAACCCGTCTTTTGCAACCACGACCGCAAACCCTTTACGGGTCAATCTGCGCGATAGCATATCGCGGTTCATTTCATTGTCTTCCACCAGCAGAACTTTAACCAAAATCCACCCCCCCAATGCGCATCCGCGCGTTTTACCTTTCAATCGGCTTTAATCGAGACAAAACGATGGTCGCAGCCCACCCTAACTCCGGCACAGCGTTCCCCGAAACGATCAGCTTATAATCTCGACAATATAGATGCATGCAACGACAATCTGGCCCGAATAGCCGTCATTGGGTCCGGTGCGATGGTTATTCGAAAAACCAAATAGCAACAGCTTGGAACAAGTATTGCGGTAGCCCGCGACCCCGTATGACACGGTCAACCTAAATTGATCACCTAGTCGCCACACCGAAAAATTATAAGCATACAAGCCAGATAGGTTTTTTGTCCTGCTGTTTGGAAACAACGTAAATCTCGTCGACGTAGGGGTGCGACGACAGTTTCAGTCCGGATGCTTTGGGATTTTCGTGAACTGAAGGGCGCTGATGCAGTCAGCAATTAAGTTGAATTTTGAAGTGATCTTTTGTCAAATCGTTACGTGGGGGAAGCCATGGCGATTGACAAGAAGAAAACAAAAGAACTCAAGGGGCATTTTGCGGCTGCTCGAAAGCGGGAACTGAACTTTGCGATCTGTCTGGGCAAGACGACTGAAAACCTAGTCTTCCTGGTCGATCGCATTTTGGCGCCCGACGCATTGACCAAACGCGCAAAAAGCGAAGGTGAAACACAAAAACTTTCCTCTGGCACAATGTGGTGCGACGGAAACACGCTTAACCTCCATTGCCAAAGTGACGTGGTCGCGCAACTGGCCAAGAAAACGAAAGAGTTCCTTAAACTGGCCGAGGCTCCGATGCGGGTTGAAGTCTTCGGTCCAGAAGACAAACCTGAAAAACCAGTGTTCAATACCGAGCCTGCTGCAGATGACGCCGACGATGATACTGCGCCGGACCCTGACGCAATTGAATGGAAGACGTTAAAGGACAATCTGGCCCCTGACGTAGCCGCGTTTCTGAAAGCCGGTGAAGGAGACGTGTCCAAAATTCGCACGGCCTGGGGTTATGCCCTGAGGATAGGCGATGAGGAAAATGACTATCCAGGTGCAATCAAGGTCGCAAAAAGGCTCAGGACCGCGCTGCACACCCCAGTTACCTCGGATGATGGACAAGACGCAAAACCTGTCGATCTCAACAAGAAGCGCTGGCAAATCGGATCCGAAAAATTCGCACCTGTTTTCAAGTCCGCTTTAAATGCGGGCCTTCTTGATCCCGACAAGGCCAACCCAATCTGGGACAAGGCCGAAGCCTTGGCGAAGGCAGGCAAATATTCCGATGCTCTCAAGATCCTAAAAATCCTTTCCGATAAGATCACTGCCGCCAAAAAGGCAGGCATAAACACTGCCAAGCCGGAAACAACGAATGGGCCCGATCCAACATCCGAATTGCAGCGGGTTGCCAAATTATTGAAGTCGGCACTGGACGAAGGCACGCAAGGGCTTGAGAAAGCACTGCACACATTCGCGGCCTCTAAGGCCATGGTCGCGGGTGGCGATACAGCGGCGGCTCTCATCCAGCTTGAACAGGTCGAAAACGCCATTGCACAGGCAAAACGACCGGATGAACCTTCCGCAAAGCTGGCACCTGAAACAGAAGGTAAAAAGGTCGCGGCCCGCATTCGCAACATCTGGGACGAAGCGCACCGGGATGTATCTGGCCAGATCGATAAATTGAGGCAAGAACTGTCTGCCTTTGACGATCCAAATTGCCAGACCCTGTCGGAAAGTGGTCTGACCGGTTTTTCTGAAAATCTGTTCGTTCAATTGAACGCCGCCTTCATCGAACTGGACCGCGCAAACGAAACGCGCCTGCCAGATGCGTTGGATTCAGCAGAAAAAGCCTTTGACGACATGGCCGGCTTTTTGTCGAGCAATCCGGCAATCAAGTTGATCGACACGAATGATCTTGGGGTCTCCATGTCTTTGGGCACGGTTCTGGGTGATGCGGTTACTAAGATGAAACACGTCCTGAGGGCAGGTTGATTTTCAAAACGGGGGGCGCGCATGCGCGGCGAAAAAGACGAAGATTGGCATGAGGCCAGAGCAAAGGATTTCGCAGCCAAACTGATGGCGGCACTGCGGCTGAAAGCCGTTGTAGTTCCAAACGCCGCCAATGTTGAGGAGCAAATCGCCGAGGCCTCCGAAGCGCTTTATTCCCTTACGGATGACGGAACCGATTTCGAAAAATTCAAACGCGGGAATTTCACTTTCACAGACAAAGAGATTGACACATTCGACTTGACGACGAATGAGGTCAAACTGCTGAAAGCCTGGCGTCACCCAATAGATTTTCGCGCACGTCAACAAGATGAAAAACTGCTCAAGAAGAAAATCAAGGCGCTCAATACATCTATTGATCTTAAACTGAAAACCATCAGCGCGGATCTTGCGGAAGAAGACGATCGGTTCACAAGACGAGGCCAGCGGGTACTGAAACGTTCGGCGAAGTTGGCAAAAAAATTGTCAGAAGCGGGTCGGTATAGCGATGCACAGGCCGTGTTGAATGGGCTTCTGTATCTTGAGACCTTGGAAAAGCTGGCATTGTCCAACGAAAAACCCGCAGCCGCTCCAGGCGGAGAGCTTCAGGGCAATTCAGATGTGAAAGTCAATGTCGCCCAAGCCGTTGACGAGCGAAAATCAACCGAGGAATTGGCTGAAGAGTCGAAGGAAGATCAGCTTGAACACACAGCGCGCGACGCGCTGGCGACACTGAACTATCTCAAGGACATGCGCGCTGCCGCAGGACAGCTGAGCCGCAGGTATGCATACGACAAGGCGCAAACCAAAACCAAGGCTTATAAAGCCCTGGTCGATTTTCAGAGCGCAACGAAGAGCTACAATCTGAAATGGAAAGACTCTGATGATGTCCTGAGCCACTTCGGCAACGATCCGTCGAAACTTAAACCCTGGCAAGATAAGGCGGCCAAGCATATCCACACCGGAGAAATCATCCTGAAAGCCGTTTTCCGAAAAAGCGCAGAATCGCATGAAAGCGCTGTCGGAAATTACCTCAGAGTGAAAGATCACGAGGTTCAGCAAAAAGAGGCCGACGCAACCGGACACGGCAATATCAAAACAGCGCGCGGGGTCTCGGGCTTGCCTCAGGATATCATGAAACCGTTGGCCGCCAAGCTCGAGGTGTTACAGATGCTGGCTGCTTCAGAGGAATTGGGTCAGGCCGACTTCCTTCTACTTCGAGATTTTGAAAACCAAATCTCCGAGGATCTTGATGTTCTGAAGAAGCATTCCGATAACTACAAGGCTTACGAGAAATGCGCAAAACGCTACGAAGCCCTTCTCGAACATCGGGTGATTAAGTATTCAGATTTTCATAAAGAATATTTCCAGGATGAACTGGACCTGCAAAACCGTAACATCAAGGATCCGGAAAAGCTGGCTGAAGCCTTGAAACGATTGCAAGAGCACGAAGATTTGCTGAAGGCTCGTATCAAATCTCTCGAATCCTATCGAACAGATTACAAAGACTTCAAAGATAAGTTCGACAAAGCCAAGAAGGATAAGACCAAGGCGTTCATCGCTCAGTTCAAGAAGACCCTCAAAGTGTTTTGCGAGAAGCTTTCGCAAAAGAACGGCGAAAACACCATCCGCGGCTTAAAGATTGACTCCGAGACGCAAAAATCCCTGGAACAGGCCGCCGACCGCGAAGACTATGCAGGTTTGTACGACAGGTTGTTCGACGGAATTTGGGGAGAAGTCGACATCGGCAAAAACAGCTCTGTTAAGAAAGCTGACCGCAAGTTGGATAAACTGACCGAACGTATGGACTGGAAGATAAACAGTCTGGTTCGAACCGAAAAAGCACTTTCCGGGCTGCCATCTGGGCAGCTGAGCGTGGCAGAGCTGAAGGGCAAATTGAAACGCCAAGACGCCAGCGCTCTGGCTAGAACTATCTTGGACGTAAACAACTCAGGCGACCTTAACGACAGACTCAACAAGTCAGAAGCAAACTTTAAAGAAGCGCAAAAGACCTTGAAAAACTTCGTCAGCAAGGAAAAGAAAAAGCTGAAAGGGGCTGCACGCGACAGTTTCGAAAGCAATGAGGTTCTACTCAAGGCGTTGAAAACACGCGCTAAAACAGCCGCGACCCCTGAAGATTTCGATGAATTAACGATTGAGGCTGAACGTCTGTTATCAGAAGCACGTGATTTCGCAGAAGCAAATGTGCCTTTGAAGATGTCAAAAGATCAGAGCTCGAATGAAAAGTTCGCTTTGATTTTGCAACGTCTCCGTGACGGCCTTTCTCCTTTTTACGACGGGCTTGAAGCTTTTCACAAAGAACATGTTCCGGCGGTCGCGAAGAAAGCCCGGAAGGTCAAAGATGAAGACCCGACCGCCAACGCCTTTGTCAGTCTTTACGACGCGAATAAAAAGAATATTGGCACCGTGGCCGAGCAGATCGAAGAACGGATGGATCTCGATGACAAATGTGGCGACCTGATAAAACGGTCCAAGGGTCTGGGCATGCCTGAACTGATCGCCCTGCGCGAAGAAGCCTTTACCGTGATCCGAAGAAATCGACGGTTCCTGGAAGAAACAATGATCGGCGGTCTGATCAAGACAAACCCGTTCGACAACGGCCGCCCTGTACGCCGCCTGCTACATTTTCTGGAAAAGACCGAAGCCGACTTACTCGCCGAAGTTAAACAGACCTAAGCCAGGAGAGCGAAATGTCATTTGAAGCAGAACGTGTCTGGATGACGAAGGTCTTTGGCGACGGCGGTCAGTTGACTCAGAATCTTCAAGACGAAATCGACAATCTCATCGCGCGTGAAAAGGCCATTGAGGTGCTCAATTCCAGTGAGGATTTCGGAGAAACAAAACAAGCGCTGCGCGACGGTCTGCGTGAGTTGGGTCTTGTCGTCGAAAAAAGGAACCACAACCTTAACGAGGCGATGGCTCTTTCCAATCCAGTGTTGGGGGCTGCCTGGAACGCGGCAGACGTAAAATTCCCGAAGACCATTAAAGTACTGGCGCAAGTGGACGGAGACAAAATCCCGGTCGAAATCGAAGACAGTGAATGGGACAGTTTTGCGGATCGCGCGGGCGAGTTTGTAGGCCTCAAGAAAGGTGAGGAGACATTCGAATTCAAGTCCGAAGCGGCGGCCACCGCGATCCGCGAAATCTTTGACATGTTGCGGCCGCTGGTTGAAAAGTCGAATGAATTGGCGGCGATGGTCGACAAAAAAGGTGAACGCCTGTTCAGCGACCGAGATATCGAAAAAGAATTGTGGACACCGTTGGTTCGTGAAGGGGTTATCCCGTCAAACCTTGTGCCTGACAGTTTCTCGGAAGGTATGCAGGTGTTCAAGAATGCGGCCGCCGTCTACACCGAATTGATGGCCCGCGAAGAAGGTAAGGAGATGAAGGTGGCGGGGGTCGACAAGGCGCTCCGCCGTGGCAAGCTGCTGATGACGGCCGCCAATCTTGGGGCCAGTCAGGCGCTTCACTACGCCAATATCTCGATCACCGAGGCCAGTCGCGAGGATTTGGCGAAGTTCATCAACTTCAAGGAAGAAAACATTGCGCTGGATGAAGACCTCGACGTCGACGAGATGCCCGACGAGTACAATGACCTAGTGATAGAAGGTAAAACCGTCGCCGAGATCAAAGCATTGCCGAAAGCGGACAGACCCGAGATCACCGAAGCCGACCTGACCAAGGCCAAATACCTCAAGGACAATCCAAACGAGGAACTTTCCTATAAGGACTGGTTGGATAAGGAAGAAGCTTCGCTGTCCGAGCAAATCGAAGAAGAAGAAGACCCCGAAAAAATCGAACAGCTTCGCAATGAAAAGGACGGGGTTCGATACGAGAAAAACCGTCTCAAGTTCGGTGGTTTAACAATTAACGACGAGAAAACTCTGGATGAACTCGCTGCAGACGACAAGAAAGTCACCCAGTTACAACTGACGCGCGCCGAATTCGACGCGCAAAAGAAAGATGGGATTAAGGACTACGACAAATGGCTGGACGCGCAGATCAAAAGTGCGGAAGGCGAGGAAAAAGAGAAATACGAAGCCGCGAAGCTGACACAGCAATACGGAAAGTTCGTCGCTCAGGACGCCGCACGCAAATGCGGAGCCGCAGCAGCCATTGGAGCGGTTGAGGCCGCTCAGGCCTATAGGGCGAAACAGGAAAAACGGCGCGATATTGGTATTCAACTGGCAGGTGCCTTTGCTGACTCGGTCGCGGCAGGCATCACTAGCGCAACCGAAGCAGAAGACCTGACCACGAACGCAGATACCCAGAACCGTCAACACAAAACCAAATTCGGGATATTGGCAGGCAAAGCGGGTTTAAAAGCGGTGTCCAAACTCACTCAGGTCGCCGAGGGTAGGAAAACCCTGAAAGACCCCCGCGAGCTTGTGGTCGGAGCCATCGCCGATATCTGCGACGCTGCGGGCGAGTCGATGTCAGCATCGGGAACCAAGGGCGACGACGGTGGCTGGGGCGACACCGGAAATGACAGCCGGGATGAGGCATCCTCCTGGGGCATGCTGGCCAAGGGAATGGGTCTTTCGGTTACAATGATCGACAAGATGGTAGCCGCCGCGCAGAAAGGCGACTGGGACGATTTCGCCAAGCAAGTGCTTCTATTCACGACCTCTGGCCCGTTTACCGGAACAGCCGGGTTGATCGGTGACGCGGTCCGTGAAGACAAGGATGCCGATGACATCGAGGCCGGCTGGGGTGGCCACGGCAGCGATGCAGATTTTGCCGTCACCGCCAGAATTGAAGAAGAACATGCTGAAGGCCAATCCGAATTCGGGATGAGCAAATACATGGCCACAGTCAACGACCAGCGCGACATTATGGAGGAAACAAGAGAACTTTCGAAACAGATGGCCGATGAGAGCTTTCGCAAGGACAAGGTCAAAGTTCAGAAGGCGTATCAAAAAATTAGGGACACGGCCAAAAGGCTGAACATCCCCGAGGATCAAAAGGACCTCAAGCTGTTCATGTCACTGGATCCGGGCAAGCTTGACCCCGAAACGGTCGCAGACGCGGTTTTCAAAATGCTGTCTGTTTGCGATCGCGCTACGCATAATGATGTCCGCGCTGTCGCAGATATGAACTTGTCGAAAGAAGATGAGAATAAAATATTGGGTCAGATGGAGGTTTTGGGCGATCGTGTCGAAAAGCTGCAGGATGATCCGGACGGGGACAACCCAGAAACCGAGGACGAAATCCGCGGTCTCTATGACGACATTTCGAAAACTCTACTCAAGGACCCGGGGTTCCGCGCTGTTATCGAAGCCGACATGGAGGAAGAAGACGCCTGGCTTGAAGACCTCAAAAAGCAGGCCGATTTGAAGCGTTTGGATAAATTCAATGCGGACCCCAAACTCTATCAGGAAGAGTATGAAAAGGCGATGTCAGCGGTCGAACAGCTGACACTTGAGGTGAAAAAGACCGAACAACGCATCAAGATTGCCGATCAGGCCAGTAAGGGGGCGACAGGTATTATGTTGGCTGCGGTGCCCGCGGCCGGATTGATTGGTAAAATTCGAACTCTGGTCATGGATAGCGTTAAGCTGCACCGACGACGCAAATCCCTGTCCAAGTGGTCCCGCGAAATGAACGCGATCGCCGGAAGCTACAGCCCATATGAACCTGCTGTGGTTGGGGAACGCGATGCGCTGATCAAAGGCACCATACACGACGCTGCCGAAGTTGCTGCTGATATTGCTGGTGTCGGTGCAGAAGCTGCGCGTCTGGCCGATCAAACTCATGTCGGCGCGGCAGCTATGACCAGCATCGAAAAGATCGGAAAATTCCTGAATAAATTCTGGTTCGAGAAATACTCGCGGGATCGGATCAAAGAGGGATGGGAGTTGTTCCTGCTGGCCAGGGCAGAACCCAAAAACCGGAGGCTGGCCCGCCAGGCGATCAAGGTTAACACGACGCTGGGCAAGTGTGTGCTGGCTTATGGTGCCTGTATAGACGGTGACGCACAGGCGCGCCGGGCGTTGCAAAGCTGTGGGCTGACCCCCGAGGTGTTCGAGGATTCCGATGACGTATGTCAGGGTGTAGTCGAATATCTTCGCGCGGCATTGCAGGACAAGGAATTTGAGACCATCGGCTCAAACGCGGATGTCAGCTGGTTACCATGCGATATCGAAATGAATATCGAGTCCTGGTCAATGATCAAAGCCAGCGCGGTCAAATTGAAACCAGGATTAGACCCGAAATATTTCAAGACTGCCGAGATCAACGCGCTTTTGTTGGACTTCGAGATTCCAAAAAAAGGCGCATCGAAACAGGAACTGCGCGACGCGGCACGGATTGGAAGTGATCTGTCAAAGGCACTGGACAAATTCCGGCCGCTGGATACGCAAAAAAACCTTCACTCGCCGATGATCGTAGTCACACAGGAACTGAAACATAACGTAGATGTGGCGAACGATCGCATCATCGCGCGCGTTGCCAAAATCCCTGACGATTGACAGACAGCGGGAGATGCAGAACGCTGAAACAGACCGTTCGACTGTTTCAGCGTTTGAACTTCTGGGCTTCTAATATGATGACAATCAGGCGTTTGACAAACGCGCGTCCACATATTCCCAATTGACAATGCCATCGACAACAGCAGCAACGTATTCTTTGCGGCGGTTGCGATAGTCAACGTAGTAAGCGTGTTCCCAGACATCGACGCCCAAAAGAGGGAACATGTCGTGCACCAGCGGGTTCTCACCATTCGGTGTCGAAAGGACAACCAGTTTTCCCGACGTGTCGACAGCCAGCCAACCCCAGCCGGACCCGAATTGTTTACTGGATACGTTGATGAACTGCTCGCGGAAGGCTTCGAAACTGCCGAAGTCACCTTCGATCTTCTTCTTCAGAGCTCCGGGTACTCCGGTGCCGCCGGGGACCAGCATTTTCCAGAACTCCGAGTGGTTCCAATGTTGACCGGCATTGTTCAAAACAGTCTGGTATTTGCCACGATCCGCTGCTGCAGTCTTGATGATGCTTTCAAGAGATTGACCTTCAAGGCTTGTCCCCGGGATCAGTTTGTTCAGGTTGCGCGCATAACCAGCAGCGTGTTTGCTGTGGTGCAACTCCATGGTTTCCGCACCAATAACGGGCTCCAGAGCGTAGTAGCTGTAGTCAAGGGACGGCAGCGAATAGGCTTCACCAGCGCTTACCGATCTTGCCAAGGCAGGCGTTGCTGCAACCAGCAAGCCCGAGCCAGCGGACGCAAGAAAACCACGACGAGAGAGAGTCATTTTTCATTCCTTTCCATTGTCTGTCGATGGACCCGACAGATGACCCTAAAACACCTACGCGGGGGTTTTATTCGGAAAGGTGGATGTACAAATCGCCGCAGTGCCCGACGGAAAACAGGTTCGAATTTAGAAAGGACATTCGTTCGGATCTACCTGTCTGATTATTCCAGCTCGACAATATCTTTGCAGACCTGAGTCAGAAATTCGGTTGTGGTTTGCACATACGGATAAGGCGCGATGTCACTATGGGTTAGTATCCATAAATCCAATGATTGTGTCAGAAAGCCTGGCAGGGCCTCGATCAGATCCGAATGACCAGCCGCCATGAATTTAGGCAGCGCGGCAAATCCCAACCCACTTCTCACGGCCATCAGTTGGGCATTCACATTGTCTGTTCTGGCAGCAACATTGCACTTACCAGTGATTTTACGAAACTCGGTTTCCTGTACAGTTTGACTTAGCGCAC
This sequence comes from Ruegeria sp. D3, assembly GCF_056534465.1. NCBI lineage: Bacteria > Pseudomonadati > Pseudomonadota > Alphaproteobacteria > Rhodobacterales > Roseobacteraceae > Ruegeria > Ruegeria sp. D3. The sequence continues at coordinate 250,049 of NZ_JBQFPK010000006.1, read as the reverse complement.
CCGTGGCCACGATGACGTTGTGACCCAGAAATTCCTCTAGTGACCTGATCGGTTCCAAATCGCACAAATATTCTCGCGATGCGTATATGCCGAATTTTACAACACCCAACTTCTCGCTGTTGACACGGTACGCTTCGGGTTCACCCAACCGCACGGCAATATCAGCCTCGCGGTTATGCAAGTTGGTTTTTTTGTTCGACAACAAAAGGTCGATCTTGATGTGCGGGTTCAGCGAATGGAATTCAATGAGTTTAGGCGCCAGCACCGAGGCCCCGAACCCCTCTGGTGCGGTGACGGAAACACGGCTGCCCTTAAAGCCAAGATGACCACGGGCCACCTCACCCATATGGCAAAGCTCAGTTTCGATCCGCTGCGCGATTTGCAGGATATCATCACCGATTGGAGTTAGCGTAACACCGCTGGACCCGCGCTCGAACAATGGCAAAGAAAGCGACTTTTCCAGCTCACGTAACTTACGCCCCACTGTGGCCGGGCTTTCCGAAAGCTGCGTCGAGGCCGTAGCAATACTGCCCGAGCGCGCAACACACACCAGAAACCGCAACAAATCCCAATCCTGGACAGGAATTTTCTGGAAAGCATCTGATAGCTGGCCGTTGTCGCTCATGGGGTCATACCTTTGGTCATTCCCTATTTTTTCACATTTCCACGGGAAAAAAACCGTCTTCAACTTTACTTGTGACTTCGTGAGGGGAAAAAATTATTCTTTTGAAAGCAGTGAGTTAATAAATAGTTCAGGATCACAACCCAATTGATGATCCCCCCTTCATTTTTGAACAGTTGAGACGGTTTATTCCAAGCGCAGGTTACCCGGCGTGAGCGCAACAGCGTTTACTTATTAGCTTGGAGTGCAAAATGAACCCCGAAGAAATAATGAACCCGATTATCGAAGGCGACGATAACGACAATCAACTGATGGGAACACCCGAAGACGATATTATCAACGGTCTGGGTGGTGATGATCAGATTGAAGGTCTCGGCGGCAACGATACGCTGATCGGCGGTCTTGGCAATGACATGCTGGACGGCGGCGAAGGTATCGACACTGCAGCCTTTAATGACATCGACGTCCCAGTCGAAGTTGATCTGCCCGCAGGTGAGGCAACACGCGAGACCGGTTTCTCGGTCACAGTCGATGAAGCACCTTTCGTTAACTTTGCCGATCCCGAAGACAGCCTGGTTGACGAAGCGCTGGCGGGAAACCTGTACTATAACATCCACACCGCCGACTTCCCAGCTGGTGAGATCCGTGGTCAGTTGCTCGTCGACGAAAACAACCTGGATCAGGATGGCAACGGTACGCTGACTCTGACCGCGGTATTGGATGCGGCGCAAGAACCTGGCCCGCTGTCCGACTCTCTGGCAACCGGCACGGCGACTGTCACAGTAACCGTCGTTGACGGCGTTGCGACCTACTCGTCGGAACTGTCGGTAACTGGTCTGGCCGTATCTGACCTGCTGACTCCGATCCCAGGCGTCGTTTCTGCCATCCACCTGCACAACGCTCCCGCTGGCCAGAACGGTCCGGTCGTGCGTGACACGCTGGTTGATGCCGGCGCCGAGCTGGCAAGCGCGGAAGAAGTTTCGGAAAACCCGTCGGGCGTTCTATCTGTTGAAGACGTAACCGATGCCGTGACCGAAACCGACACTCTGACCAGCATCGAAAACATCATCGGTTCCGACGATCCTGACAACCTGATCGGTGACGAGAATGACAACGTTCTGACCGGTGGTCTGGGCGACGACATTCTGGATGGTGGCGAAGGTATCGACACTGCCGCGTTTAACGACATCGACGTTCCTGTCAGTGTTGACCTGCTTGAAGGAACAGCAACACGCGAAACCGGCTTCTCGGTCTCGATTGAAGACGCACCTTTCGTGAACTTTGCTGATCCGAACGACAGCCTGGTTGACGAAGCGCTTGCCGAAGAGCTGTACTACAACATCCACACCGAGGACTTCCCCGGTGGTGAGATCCGTGGTCAGTTGCTGGTTGCTCAAAACAACCTGGACGAGGACGGCAACGGTACGGTCGTTCTGACCGCGCGGTTGGACGCAGCACAAGAACCCGGCCCGCTGTCGGATTCCGAAGCAACCGGACTGGCGACCGTGACCGTCACTGTTATTGACGGCGTGGCAACCTACTCGTCCGAACTGTCGGTAACCGGCCTGGCCGTATCCGACCTGCTGACCCCGATCCCAGGCGTGGTTTCCGCGATCCACCTGCACAACGCACCTGCCGGTCAGAATGGCCCGGTTGTGCGTGACTCGCTGGTTGACGCAGGTGGCTTCCTGGCAAGCGCCGACGAAGTCTCCTTTAACCCCTCGGGTGTGACCAACATCGAAGAAGTGACCGAAGCAGTCTCTGAAACCGATACCCTGACCAGCATCGAAAACGTCATCGGTTCGAATGACGGTGACGAGATCATTGGCGACGACAATGACAACGTTCTTGATGGTCTGGACGGTGACGACATCCTGCGGGGTGGTGCCGGAAACGACACTCTGAACGGTGGGCTTGGCGATGACCTTCTGGACGGCGGCGCAGGAAACGACATCCTGAACGGCGGCGAAGGTGACGACGCCCTGCTGGGTGGCGGCGGAACCGACGTCATCGACGGCGGCGAAGGCTTCGACACCAACGACTTCTCCAACATCAACCTGGGTGCCGAAGATCCGACGATCGCAGGTGTCCGTGTCACGCTGGCTGCTGACGGCAGCGGTACGGCCGAATACAACGGCGGTGGTGGAAATGGCCCTCTGATCCAGGAAACCTTCGCCAACATCGAGAACATCACCGGTTCGTCCAACGATGACGAGATTGTTGCGACAGGTGCTGCACCGAACACCATCGACGGTGGTGCGGGTGATGACTTCATCGCTGGCGGCGGCGGTCTGGATGATCTGAGCGGTGGTGAAGGTATCGACACCAACAGCTTCCAGGGCATCGGAGCCGAAGTGATTGCAGATCTGGCAACAGGAAGCGCATCTTACGCGCCGAATGAAAACGTCACGATCTTCGAAAACTTCGACGGTTTCGAAAACCTGGATGGGTCTGCCAATGACGACCAGCTGTTTGGTGACAGTGGCGCCAACACCCTGACCGGCAACGACGGCAACGACCTTCTGGTTGGCCGTGGTGGCAACGATATCCTGGAAGGCGGCGAAGGCAATGACGTCCTGCAAGGCGGCGGCGGTAACGACATCACCGATGGTGGTGAAGGTATCGACACTGCAGATTTCCAGGACATCGGGTCTTCGGTCACAGCCAACCTGGCGAACGGTACTGCAACCTACGCAGCACCCAACGGCAATGCGGTTGCGGACCAGCTGATCAGCATCGAAAACCTGACAGGCTCTGAAAATGACGACTTCCTGACTGGTGACGATGGTGACAACCTGTTGGCAGGTGCTGCTGGTGACGACGTCATCAATGGTGGTGCAGGCAACGATGTCATCCGTGGTGACGCGGTTGGTGACGGCGAAGCGATTACCGTTACGGTAACCAACACTCTGGGCGAAGGCGGAACCTTCCTGACCCCCGTGTGGTTCGGTTTCCACAATGGCGAGAGCTTTGACCTGTTTACCGAAGGTGAAGCGGCCAGCCAGGGTCTGGAACGTCTGGCAGAAGATGGCAGCGTCGAAGGCATTGCGGCTGAATTCAACCAGCAGGTTGGTGACAACGGTGTGGATGCGACCATTCTGGGTGGCCTCGGTGCGCCGGGACCGATTGATCCGGGTGAAACGGCCAGCTTCACGCTGAACGTCAACACGGCTCAGGTTGGGCAGGGCTTCTTTACCTGGGCAACCATGGTTATCCCGTCAAACGACGCCTTCCTGGCCGTGCCGGATGACGCCTTGGCTGATCCGATCTTCGACGAAGAGGGCAACTTCCTGGGGCCGCTCGTCATTGAACGCTTCGGCAACGACGTTCTAGACGCTGGCACCGAGGTCAACAATGAAGAAGGCGCCGCCTTCCTCAACCAGACCGCGCGTGATCAGGGTATCGTCGAGAACGGTGTCGTGGGTCAGCACCCGGGCTTCAACGGCTCGGAAGGCAACCCCGATGGCGAGCCTGTCAACATTCTGGGTGGCACAACTGCTGCCAATACGATTGTTGACCCGATCGAAGGTGACTTCACCCGCAACAACGGCCAAGAGCAGCTGCTGCGCATCGTGATCGACATTGCCGAAGGTGGCGATGACGAGCTGTTCGGTGGCGCAGGTGACGACATCATCGACGGTGGTCGTGGCGACGACATCCTGGATGGCGGTGCCGACAACGACACCCTGATCGGTGGGTCCGGTCGCGACACGTTCACGTTCCGTCGCGGAACGGGCTTCGACGTCGTGGCTGACTTCTCGACCAGTGTTGAAGACGGTGACTTCCTGGACGTGTCGGACTTCGGTGTCACGCAGCTCGAAGAGCTCAACATCACGGCCGATGGTGAAAACACCATTATCGACCTTGGCAATGGTGATCAGGTCACGCTCGAAAGGGTTGCCCCGAACGAGCTGGTCGCTGAGAACTTTGTCTTCGCCGAAGAAGTGGTTGTTGCACCCACCAACGGAGACGACGATCTGATTGGCGGCGTCGGTGACGACGAAATCGAAGCCGGTAACGGTGACGATGTTGTCGAAGCCGGTGCAGGCAACGATGTTGTCGACGGTGGCAATGGCGATGATGATCTGGACGGCGAAGCCGGAAACGATCAGCTTATCGGCAGCAACGGTGACGACGATCTGGTCGGTGGTCTGGGTGACGACAACCTGGATGGCGGCAACGGTGATGACCTTCTGGAAGGCGGCGATGGCGCCGACATTCTGGACGGTGGTCGCGGTGACGACATCCTGGACGGTGGCCTGGGCAACGACATGATCGAAGGCGGCCGTGGCAACGACATCATTGATGGCGGTGCGGGCGACGACGAGATCTGCGGCGGTACCGGTGATGACATCATCAACGGCGGCACCGGCAACGACCGTCTGGAAGGCAACCGCGGTGCGGATACCTTCGTCTTCGAAGCCGGACTGGGTGACGATGTCATTGCTGACTTCGAAGCCTTTGCCAACGGCGACACTCTGGACCTGACCTCGGCAGCGTTCGATCTCGATGAATTCGCGGATCTGGCCGCGGTTGCGTCGCAGGACGGTGATGACGTTGTCATCGACCTGGGTGCCGAAGGCAGCATCACGCTGCTTGGCGTCCAGCTGGCCGATCTGAACGAAGACAACGTTCTGGTCTAACCCAAACTCGGCGGCGGCCTAGACGGTCGCCGCCGTTCCATTCCTTTATGTCAGAAAGAGGGCCACCATGTCCCATAGTCCCCTCAAACGTACCGAGCTTGAGCAAGCGTTTCGTGCTGCTCGCCCGGGCCTTTTTGCCACCGGCGCCATCAGTATGGTGATCAACCTGACGATGTTGACCGGTCCTTTGTTTATGATCCTGGTCTACGACCGGGCACTGCCCAGCCAAAGCTACCAGACCCTGTTCGGTCTGAGCGTGTTGATGTTGGGGCTGTATCTTGTGTTCGGCGTGTTGTCCCTGGTCCGGTCGCGTATCCTGATCCGCATCGGCAACCGGCTGGGCAACACTCTGGAGAAGCGCGTTTTCCAGGCGCAGATCGAGCGGTCGGTCAAAGAAGGTGGTGCCAAAGGGCGCGATGCCGTAGGTGACCTTGGTACGTTGTGTGATTTCATGGGCGGTTCGACCCCGGCCGTTATATTCGACGCGCCGTGGACACCGATCTACCTTGGATTTGCCTATCTTCTGCATCCCTGGCTGGGCTATGCCGGTTTGGCTGGCGTCGCGTTCCTGCTGGTTGTTGCCATGGTGAACAACGTTCTGACTCAACGCGGTGTTGCACGGGCAAATCAATTCCTTACCCGCAGCAACCGAGTGCTGAATGACGTGTCACGTAACCATGAAGTGGCACATGCCATGCGGATGCGCGATGATCTTTATGACCACTGGAACGGCCTGAACGGCCAGGCTCAAGTCAAACAAAGCCAGATCAGCGACATGGCGGCAACCTTGTCTTCGATCTCTCGTACTGTTCGTCTGGTCCTTCAGTCCGCAGTTCTGGGTCTGGGTGCGTATCTGGCGATTTCAGGCGATCTGAGTGCCGGTTCGATCATTGCCGCATCCGTTCTGGTCGGTCGCGCATTGGCTCCGGCCGAACAAGCGATCGGGAGCTGGCGTCAATATGTGCTGGCCACTGCCGCGCGCAAGCGACTGAATTCTCTTCTCGAGGATTACCCGCCGTCCCAGCCTTCGGTTCAATTGCCTCAACCCCGCGGTGTTCTGGAACTGAAAAACGTCTTTGCTACAACCCCTGACGGTACGTCTACCGTGTTGCGGAACATATCGCTTGCGCTGGACCCGGGTGAAGTTCTGGCCGTCATCGGCCCCAGCGGATCAGGTAAGTCCACCCTCGCTCGCGTGATTGTCGGTACTTTGGAACCGAACCGAGGCAGCGTGCGGCTGGACGGCGCGGACATGAGCTATTGGAACGCGCTTCAACTGCGGGACTCGGTCGGCTACATGCCTCAGACTGTGGAACTGTTTGACGGAACGGTACGCGAGAATATCGCCCGTTTTCAGGCAGACGCATCTGACGAAGATGTCGTTGCAGCAGCGCAGGCGGCCAACGCGCACGACCTGATCCTGAAACTGCCCAATGCGTATGACACACCTTTGGGTGAAAGTGGCAGCGCATTGTCTGGAGGCGAGCGTCAGCGGATCGGATTGGCCCGGGTTCTGTATAAAAACCCATCGCTGATCGTGCTGGATGAGCCGAATTCCAATTTGGATGCGGCAGGTTCTGCGGCCTTGGCCATGACAATCGATCGCCTCAAAAGTGAGGGCCGTACCGTTGTCATGATTGCTCATCGTTTGGGCGCCCTGAATCAGGCTGACAAGGTACTTGTCATGGATAACGGCATGGTTTCGGCCTACGGCCCGCGGGATGAAATCCTTCGGACGTACTCCGAAAACCGCAACAAGAAATCAACCGAAAGCGCCGAGAATGCGGCACCAAAACGTGAGGGCAAGACCAATGCGTAACGCAAAGACAGCTCCGGCAGACAAGATCGGCAACTGGGTTCTTTTGGGTGTGGCAACCATGAGCCTGATGTTGGGCGGATTGGGCTACTGGTCGATGGCAACTCGGATCGACGGCGCCATTGTAGCCCCCGGCATGGTCGCGCTGGAGACAGATCGCCAAACGGTGCAGCATCTGGAAGGTGGTATCATCTACGAAATCCACGTGTCAGAAGACGACGCAGTCAAGCAAGGTCAGGTTCTTGTCAGCCTCGACACCACGCGTGAACAGGCGGAACTGAACGCGCTCAGCAGCCAGATCGCGTCCCTGACTGTTCGCAAGGCGCGTTTGCAGGCCGAGTTGAACGAACAAGATTTCATGTCTTCCGCTGCAGAATTCGCCCAAACCGCAGACTACAAGGAGATTTTTGAAAGCGAAGCACAGCTGTTCGAAAGCCGCTCGATGGCTAAGCGCGCGAACATAGCCCAGCTGGAAACTCAAAAAGAGGCCCTTTTGGCGCAGGTCGCGGGTTTGCGTAGCCAGATTAAGTCTCAAGAAGCCAACAAATCGCTGACCCAGGAAGAACTCGAGACTGTTTCGGTTTTGAACGAAAAAGGCCTGGCGAACGTAACTCGTCTGCTTCAGGTCCGCCGGGCGGCATTGGATATCGAGGCCAGCCTGTCCACGAACACGGCTCAGATCGACAGTGTCATGGCACAGATAGCCGAGGTGGAAAGTGCTTTGGTCAGTAACGCAGCAACCTCACGAGAAGAAGTGTCGACTGAATTGTCCGATGTCTCGCAGCGGTTGCGTGAAGCGTTGGAGCGTAAAACAACGGCTGAGGATCGTATTGCCCGCAGCCAGATTCTTGCTCCGCTGGATGGCCGGGTTCTCAACCTTGGTTTTCACACAAAAGGTGGGGTTGTCGCTCCGGGTCAGGCGCTTATGGATATTGTACCTGTGGCCGAGCAGCCCATCCTGATGGCCAACATTCCCGTAACAGAAATTGACCGCGTCGTGCCAGGTCAAGAAGCCCGCGTTCGGCTGACCGCCTTCAACTTCAACCAAACTCCGGAATTGAATGGATTGGTAAAGTGGGTCTCGGCTGATACGCTTTCGGATCCCGCGACCGGCGCGGTCTACTACAGCGCTGAAGTGGAAATTCAGGAAGACGAGTTTTCCAAGATTCAAAACAATGATCTGGTTCCCGGCATGCCCGTTGAAGTACTGGTTTCAACCGGAGAACGCCTAGTCATCTCATACCTGTCACGGCCCATTCGTGACGCTATGAGCAAGACATTCCGCGACGAATAAAAGCCCTGCCCCGCCCGTTTGTGGCGGGGCATGTTTACAGGCCAAAACAATGCGTATTTCACTAGAGGCTCTTGAGTCCTTTGCGATCTTGTGTCGGGTTAAATCCTATTCAAAAACCGCTAAAGAATTAGGGCGGTCCCAGCCAGCAATAAGCAATAGAATACGCTCGCTTGAAGCGTTGGTCGGGTTTGACCTGTTCGAAAACGGTGACGCCAGCCTAAACCTGACAGACAACGGCCGCGAATTGTTGGATTGCAGTCAAGAAATCCTCCGAAATGTACATCGCATTCGCAGTATCTGCGATCCAGCGCGTATTCAGCCGGTTCAAATTTCCTTCGTGTCAACCGTCGAGTCTTTCTTGAACCCTTATAAGATATTCAACTCAGGGACAGATGGCAGCCTGTCGTCCTTGTTTATCGAATTGCTGAATTCCGAAGACATCGAAGGCAAAATCAGGAATTTGAAGGGAAACATCGCGTACACGATGCTTCAGGAGGACAATGCACCGCTTCTCAAGAAGAGCTGGCCGTTTACCATGCGGTGGATTTCAAACAAGGATTTTTCACTGAAAGAAAATATGAAGGGCTTTCAACTGCCGATAGTCGAGCTTTCGGATAACGCAAGATTTTCCAAGGTCTTTTATTCTAAACTCGAATCTTTGGGTGTTGAGTATAAGCCAGTGTTTCGGGCAGATGGGATCAGTACATATTTGAATGCCATTTCGGCCGGTGTCGGGATCGGATGTATTGGTGACTTATTTGTGGTTCATAAGATGAAGTCACGAAACCTGAGCTTTCTGGACGCGCAGATCGGAAATCTCGGGACATTTTACTTGAGCAGATTCAACGATGACGGCCTGTCCGCCGACGCTTTAAGAGCAGTTGGCATTTTCGACAAAGCTGTAAGCAACCAAAAATCTATACGAGATGATTACTATTCGACAGCCTAGACGGCGCAAGTTTCACGGATTCCCGACACAATCCTGGTTTCACCGAACGGCGAAACCGACGGCTGGCAGAATTCATTTCGACTTGATCGCTGGCTCTGTTGCTATCTGCCAGATCGAGCGTAACTCTCGTGCCGCGTGTTCGTAAAAGTCAGGTGCGGTAGACTGCGGCGTTCCAATCCTAAAATGTGCGTTCCCGAAATAGGTTTTCGCGAACACGGTGCTCTCTTACTTGAACCAAGGTCCTTTATATCAGGACGGGGAAAAGAGCGTTCCTCAGATCGCTCTTTTCATCGCGCCGATTTCTGACTCGAGATACGTTCAGCCTAACGGACGTAACACATCCGTAACCTAAGTCGTCGCTAAGGCAGACCCCGAGCCAGCTTATCCAAAAAGTTCATCCCTATTACCAGGAATTATAGGATAGATATTTGCCGGACATCTCGACCTTAACGCGATCGCCTTTTTCATTCGGCACGCGCTTCACCTGCATGTCGAAATCAATTGCCGACATGATGCCAGTTCCGAATTTTTCTTCGATCAACGCTTTCAGTGTCGGGCCGTAAACGCCGACGATTTCGTAAAAGCGATAGATGCACGGATCAGTTGGCACGCTTTGTTCCCAGACCTTGGTTGGCGGCTCAGTCAAAACGCTGGCGGCCTCTTGCGGCAGGGCCATAAGCGCGACCAAGGCGTCGGCCTTGTCGGCGGGGAAAGCGTTCATGCCCATGCAGGCAGAATGGGTCCAGACCGGCGACATGTCGATTTTCTCAGCAATACCCTCCCAGGTCAGCCCAGCCTGCTTCTTGGCAAACAGGATCATCATGGTGACGTCTTCTTTGGTCATCATAGTTGGGATTTCGATTGTGTCTTTCATTGGGTTTCCTCCTGTTTGGAATGTCTGTTCCTGGCGCTTTCAATCATTGACCGCGCGCAGTTGCGGATTGCTCTGCTCCTCGGTCTTTTCGGTCAGGTCGATAGTCACCGTTTCGGGTCGCTGCGCGGCGCCATCGCTGGCCTGACCGGCCAATTCCTTTGAACGTTGTCCGAGGAACTGAACCAGATGGTTGCGGATCGCATAATAGTTGGGGTGATCGACAATCTCAGTCCGGGTACGAGGCCGGGGAATGGTGATGTCAACTGACTCCGCCACCTGAGCGAAGGGGCCATTGGTCATCAGCAGGATGCGGTCAGCCAGCAGGATTGCCTCATCTATGTCATGAGTGATCATGAAAACGGTCTGCTCGGTTTCGCTCCACACCTTAAGCAATTCGTCCTGAATGGTGCCGCGGGTCAGCGCATCCAGCGCGCCGAATGGCTCATCCAACAACAACAGCTTGGGCTGATTTGCAAAGGCCCGCGCGATCGACACGCGCTGACGCATCCCACCCGAAAGCTGGCTGGGTTTACGATGAACCACATCGCCTTCAAGTCCGACCTTGGCCAGAAAAGCACGGGCGTGTTCCTCGACCTTCGCAGCAGGCCGGTCGGGATAGCGCGCCTTCACGCCAAAAGTCACGTTTTTCAACGCTGACAACCATGGCAGCAGAGAATAGTTCTGGAACACCACGCCGCGATCCAGCGAGGGGCCCGACACCTCGAACCCGTCCATCTTGACCACGCCCGAGCTGGGTTCGGCCAGCCCGGCTAAGATGTTCATAATCGTGGATTTGCCGCAGCCGGAATGGCCCAGAATACAGACGAACTCTCCTTTTTCGATGCCAAAGCTGGCGTTTTCGAACACGGTCAGGGTGCCCCCCTGACCGTCGGGGAATTCCTGAGTCAGCAATTCAATACTGAGAAACGGTTGGCTCATTTGAAACGCTCCTTACTCGGCATAGGCCACAGCGCGCTGCAGGTAGGCAAAGGCCGAATCCAACAGCATGCCAACGACACCGATCATGAGGATGGAAAAGATCACCGAAGTGAGGTCGAGATTGTTCCACTCGTTCCACACATAGTAGCCAATGCCGGTTCCCCCCACGAGCATCTCGGCCGCGACGATCACCAGCCATGCAATGCCGATGGATATACGCATCCCGGTGATGATCGTGGGCGCAGCTGCGGGCAGGATGACGGTAAAGGCAGTGCGAAATGGCCCAAGTTCGTGCGTACGTGCGACATTGACCCAGTCCTGACGGACCCCGGCCACACCAAAGGCGGTGTTGATCAGCATCGGCCAGATCGAGCAGATGAAGATCACGAAAATCGCGCTTGCCTCACTGTCCTGAATGATGAACAGCGCCAAGGGCATCCAAGCCAGCGGCGAAATAGGTCGCAACACCTGAATGAACGGGTTGAACGCTTTATAGGCAACCTGACTCATCCCGATCAGGAACCCTAACGGGATCGCCACGAGTGCAGCCATCAGGTAGCCGGTCAAAACGCGATAGATCGAATACCCGATCTGAATGCCGATCCCCTTGTCGTTTGGGCCTGCGTCATAGAACGGGTTCGATAGTTGCTCCCACGCTTTGGCGAGGACCTGACTTGGAGGCGGTACACCCGCCTTGGGGGCACCGCCGCCAGTCAGCCGCTCGTATTCCGTGAGCTCTCCGGCGGCTTTCTGAGCGGGGATGGCGGCCTCCCAAATCAGAAGGCCGACCACCAGCATCACCACCGACAGCAGCGCCGCGCGCTGGTTCAGGGTTAGATTGTCCAACATTTACGAGGCTTTCCCGATTGCAAAGCTTTTGACATAGCCTTCGGGGTCTTTCGGATCGAAGGTCTTGCCCATGATGGTGTGGGATTTGTAGGTCACGTCCGGCGCGTCGTACCCCAGATCGGTCATGATCTTCTTGGCATCGGCAGCCAGATAGACTTGCTCGGCCACGCCCTGATAGTCGACGTCGCCCTCAATGTACCCCCAGCGTTTCATCTGGGTCAGGATCCACACACCCATCGAATGCCAGGGGAAAGGGTCAAAGTCGATCCGGTCAGGGACTTTCTGAACTTCACCCAACCCGTCCGCATAGGTACCGGTCAGAACCTGCTCGATCACCGGGACCGGCTGATTGAGATAGTTGGTTGGCGCGATGGCTTCCGAGATGTCCTTGCGGTTATCCGGGTTCGACGCGAACTGAGTGGCGTCGATGATCGACTTGAGCAAAGCGCCATAGGTGTTGGGCAATTCGGTCGCAAAGCTTTGCGGCGCGGCAAAGGCGCAGCACGGGTGACCTTCCCAGATGTCCTTGGTCAGAGTGTGGATGAAACCTATCCCTTCCCAAACAGCGCGCTGGTTGAACGGGTCGGGCGAGAGATAGCCGTCGAGGTTCCCTGCGCGCAGGTTGGCAACCATCTCTGGCGGCGGCACCACGCGGATTTGGATATCGACATCGGGGTCCAGCCCGAACTCGGCCACGTAATAGCGCAGCAGGAAGTTGTGCATCGAGTATTCGAACGGCACGCCAAAGGTGAACCCTTTCCACTGGGCCGGGTCGCGCTTGTCCAGATGCTCGTTCGACAGCACGATGGCCTGCCCATTGATGTTTTCAACGGCGGGCATGATGTAAGGCGTCGCGACCGATCCCGCGCCCATGGTCATCGCCAGCGGCATCGGGGTCAGCATGTGACTGGCGTCATATTCGCCTGACAGGGACTTGTCACGCGCCACGGCCCAGCCAGCCGTCTTGATAACCTGCGCGTTCAGACCGTAGCGTTCGTAGAAACCCATCGGCTGCGCCATGATGATCGGTGTCGCGCAGGTGATAGGGACAAACCCAATATTCAGGTCGGTCTTTTCGGGTGTTCCCAGATTGTCCAGAATGGCTGCCTTGGCCTGATCCAGCGGAAAGACCGAAGCCAGCGCCGCAGCGGCCGTACCGCCCCCCAACATTCCCATAAAAGACCGGCGATTTATGTCACTTTGACCAAAGATCGACCGCACAATTGCACTTTCGACCAAACGCTCAGTGATCTGCTCGGCAGACATGAGTTCGGGTTCGGCGTGGTCTTTGTCATGCCCGTGAACGGATATGCATCCATCGCAGCCACAATCCGCGCCATGGCGCAAATCGGTCTTTTCTGAGAACGGGTTTCCGAGGCTCTTGATCGTCATGATTTTCCCCTGTTTCGCTAGATTTGCGGCCATGGTGGCAGGGGTTCCGATCGCGAAACAGAGGGCGCTCAAAATTTGTGCGTCCTAAAAAATGTATGTTTGTCAGTTGGTTAATATGGCTTCCCCCAGTAGAAAATTACGAGATTTCGTAAATTACGAAATCTCGTATTCTCGGACCGCACTGCGGCATTACTTTGGTAGCATGACGCTCGATTTGCTTTCCTCCGATTCCCTGCTGCAAGCCTTGCCCGAAGCAGCTTTGGTTCTGGACACGTCGGCTGACCGAATTGTCGACTGGAATCGTCACGCCACCGATTTGCTGGGCGGCACGGTTCCGCTGCCATTTTCCTACTACTTGGGCGAAGCGCTGCCTCAGTTTATCGTCTTCATGGAAGAGGTCGACCACCGGACCGAGGGCTGGACACGCGATGTGCCGCTGACAACAGCGTTTAAGGAGCTATTGCGCTGCGAATTGCGCGCCCGAATGATGCCCGGAAAACCGGGTTGGGTGATGATGACGATTTCCAATTTGGACATGCTGGATCGCAGGGCCGAACAAGCGGCCACGGCAGAGACCTTTCGAGGCGGCCTTGTCGAATGGCAGCGCACCCAAGGCTTCTTTGCCGAACTTGAACGACAGAACCAACTTATCCTCAACGCTGCGGGTGAAGGAATCTATGGCGTCAATGCTGAGGGCAAAACCACATTCGTCAATCGCGCCGCGCAGGAAATGCTGGGATGGACGACCGAAGACCTGCTGGGAAAAGACATCCATTCCATGATTCACCATCACCACCTGAACGGTGAAATCTATCCCTCACAACAGTGTCCGATTTACCGTTCGTTCCGGTTTGAACAAGTGCACCGCATCGAGGACGAGGTGTTCTGGCGCAAGGACGGCAAGCCAATCCGGGTCGAATATGTTTCGACCCCTATTTATGATCAACAAGTTTTGGCGGGGGCTGTGGTCATCTTTCGTGACATTACTGAACGAAAAGAAAACGAACGAAAGCTGCGCGAAGCGTTAGACGAGGTTGCCGCCCTGCGCGACCGGCTGGAACAAGAGAACGCGTATCTGCAAGAAGCCATTACGTCCGAGCGTGCCCATCACGATATCATCGGAATATCTTCTGCGATCCGGCAAATCGTGACTCGCATTGATCTGGTAGCCGGAACAGACGCAACCGTTTTGATCTCGGGCGAAACGGGAACCGGCAAATCTTTAGTCGCGACCGAAATTCACAAGGCCAGCGCACGCGCCCGACGTCCGCTGATCCATTTCAAGTGCAGCTCTGTCGCGCCGGAGCAGGTCGAAGCAGAACTGTTCGGCCAAGTTCGCGGCGCCCCCAACGGGGCCACTCGGGACAAGCCCGGCAAGCTAGAGCTGGCCCATGGCGGGACCCTGTTTTTAGACGATGTCGAGGAGCTACCACTTGAAATACAGGGAAAATTCTTGGCAGCGCTGCAAAATGGGAAAGTTCAGCGTCTAGGCGACACCCGGGAAAAGCCCATTGATATCCGGGTTATCGCCGCGACGGCATTGACTGAAGCACAGGCGCGTCGGGCGGACCGCATCCGCGAAGACCTATTTCTGTTTCTCAGTGTTTTTCCAATCACCTGCCCACCACTGCGCGACCGTCCCGAGGATATCGCTCCACTATCGCTGCACTTGTTGAAAATTGCCTGCCGAAGACTGAACCGCCCGGTCCCGAAACTGACCGAACACGGTGTGCAAAAACTGTTAGGCTATAACTGGCCAGGAAATGTAAGGGAGCTCCACAACGTGATGGAGCGTGCCGCCATCGTATCGCAGGATGCAAAAATGGTGATCGAACTTGCCGGCCAGACCTTCGAAACCGCGTCGAACCCCACTGTACGTACCGAAGCGCAGATGCAGGACCTGATCCGCGAAAATCTAGTTTCTGCACTACGCGAAACTCGTGGTCAGGTTTCCGGAGCAAACGGAGCAGCCGCACTTTTGGGAATGAAGCCAACTACCCTGACTTCGCGCTTAAAAACCATGAGCATTACAGACAACGAATGGGAGTAACTAACTTGGGTCAGGACGGCGTTGCCAACTTTTTTGCGCGTGATTGAGAGGGGTGGGGCGGTTCCTGCCAGACGTTCATTTCGGCAATATAACCTCCCAGAGGCCGAAAGCTTCGGTTCTGGTGTGACGGAATGAGACGATGGAGAGTTGATAGCGGCGAGGTCGAAAAACGGTGTTGAACTGGTCGTGGGTGGCAAGAAACCTTGGCGCCTGTTTTGGCGACTTGAACCGCCCCCTGAGCTTTTCGCACTTTCGAGTGGGTCTGTGTGATCCTTCGATCCGGTTGTCCAACCCTTTGTACGCTCGGTGAGCTGCGCCCGTTGCAAGATCGCGGATCGGCTTGAAATAGCTTCGCAACTTGTCCCCAGTCTGAGCTACCGGTACGCCCGGGAAGCAGGATCAGTCCAGCGCATAGGCCGGGTCGGTCAGCAGTTTGTTCTTCTGAATCTTGCCGGTTGCGGCCTGCGGCAAAGCCGCGACAATCCCGATCCGCGAGGGCACCTTGTAGGCCGCCATACGGTCGCGCACCCAGGCGCGCAGTTCCTGTTCGGTCACGGGCGCGCGGGCGACGACAAAGGCCAGAACCTCTTCGTTGCGGTCCACTTTGCGCCCCACCACCGCGCTGAGCGTGACGGCGGGATGGGCGGTCAGCACCGCCTCGACCTCGGGTGGGTAGACGTTGAACCCCGAACGGATGATCAGCTCTTTCGACCGTCCCGCGATATGCAACGCCCCATCGGCATCCTGCCGCGCCAGATCGCCCGACCGCAGGAACCCATCCGCCGTCATCGCCTGTTCGGTGGCTTTGGGATTGCGGAAATAACCCTTCATCACGTTTGGGCCGCGCAGCTGCAATTCGCCAACTCCCTGATCGTCGGGTGCATGAATGCGGACCTCGACCCCCGGAACAGGCAGACCGATGGAACTGTCGTCGCGCACATAATCCAGTCGGGTCGCGGCCACGCTGGGCGAGGCTTCGGTCAGCCCATAGCCATTGTGCAGCGGCTGGCCGAACAGGGCCTCGACCTCATGCTTGAGGCTCAGGTCCAGCGGCGCGCCTCCGGCATAGATAAAGCGCAGCTTGTTGGGGGTAATCTGGGCCGGATCATGCCCCAGCTCAGCCATCAGGGCGGCGAAAATCTGTGGCACAGCGGGCAGGATGGTCACACCCGACCGGATCGCATCCAACACCGGCGCGACTTCAAACCGCGGCATTGCAATCAGGCCAGAGCCCTTGGCCAGTGCCGCCAGAAAGACCGAGGTCAGACCAAAGATATGAGTTCCGGGCACCACCGCCAGCGTCACATCCTGCGGCGTGATCCGACGCATATCGCCCGAGACCTGAGACATGAAACACAGGTTGCCATGGGTCAGCATCACGCCCTTGGGCTCACCCACCGTGCCGCTGGTATAGATCAGAACCGCCGTCTGATCCGAACCCGCCTGCACCGGCTCGATTGGCACCTCGCGCAGGGGCGACAACATGAACGCGCCGCAATCCAGCGTGGCCACTTGAGTGGCCCCCATTCGCCTGGCATGGGCCGCCGAGGCAGGCGAGGCTTCGGGTGTGAACACCGTGCACCTTGCCTCGGACAGGTCGATCAGGCGATCAACCTCGGCCGCAGTCAGCCGCGCGTTGACCAGAACCGTCCAGGCGTCCAGCCGGCTCAGCGCCATAACGGCGACCAGAAAGGTCACGCTGTTTTCAGCCAGCACGAGGACCCGATCGCCGCCCCGCACCCCATGCCGGGTCAAACCCGCAGCGGCGTCCTTGATCATCGCCTGCAACGCGCCATAGGTAAACGCAGTGCCGTCATGATCGACAATCGCAACCGCGTCCGGTGCGCCGTTCAACAGGATGTCATGAATGCGCTTCACGAGGCTTTCCTTTTTGCCGCAATGTTCCGTGCAGGTTATTCAGCCTTTGCACGTTCCGCCATGCTAAAACCCAACTCTTGCAAGACCGCTTCGGTATGTTCGCCCAGGGCCGGAGCCTGCGTGATCGGACGCGGCGCATGGTTGGAGAACTTTGCCGCACCACGCGCCTGTCGGACGGGGCCAAGACCTTGCTGATCGACCACTTCGACCACCCCATTGTGCAACACCTGAGGATCGTCGAACAGCTGATGTCGGCGCAGCACGGGCGCGCAGGGCACATCATACGCTTCAAGCGAGGCAAGCAGTTCGGCCGTCGCACGGGTCGAAACGACCTCTTCGATCAGTTCCAGCCGTTCCTGACGGTTGATCTCGCGCTGGCTGGGGGTGGCAAATCGCGGGTCTTTGATCAGGTCAGGGCGGTACATCGCCTTGCACAGACCCACCCATTTCTTGTCCGAGATTGCCCCGACCGTGACAAAGCCGTCCGAGGTGGGAAAGATCATGTCATGGGGCGTGTTGGAAGCATCCTCTTCCTTGCCGACAACGGCCACAGGCGCCATGCCGTCAACCCAGTTGAAATTCAGCATCGCATCCAGCATCGAGACTTCCACATGCTGCCGCTGCCACGTCACCGACCGGCTGTAAAGCGCGGCCGAAACGGCCTGAGCGGCATAGACGGCGGAGATCTTGTCCACCACGACTGAACGGATCATCTTGGGCCGACCGGTCAAAGGATCAGATTGCATATCGGCCAGCCCCGACAGGGCCTGCACCACCGGATCATAGACCCGCTATTTGGAATAAGGCCCGCTGCTGTCGACCCCGCTGATCGACAGATAGATCAGGCGGGGATTGCGCCGTAGCGCATCCTCGGCGCTGAAGCCCAGCCGCTCGGCCACGCCTGGGCGGAAGTTCTGAGCAAACACGTCCGCCTCCTCGATCAGCTTCCACAGCACCTCGCGCGCGGCGGCGTCCTTGAGGTCCAGCGCAACCGACCGCTTACCCCGATTGCACGATACAAAGTCCGGGGTGAACCCCGCCACCTTGCCCCGGGCGCGCATGATATCGCCTGTGGGGGGTTCCACCTTGATCACATCCGCCCCCTGATCGCCAAGGATACCGGTTGAACACGGCCCCGAGATCACAGTGGTCACGTCGACAATCTTGATACCGGCAAAGGGGCCGGTCTTCTGCATGTCATCGGTCATGTGTGGTTCGCTTTCATAGCTGCCTGAAAGGCGGGTCTGCCTGTCAGTCTTTCGAAATAGTCGTCGAATTCGGCCGGGCGCTGGACCCCATGCGGTCGGCAAACCGCAGGCAAGTGACAAGCAGGATATCGGCCAGAGTGAATGTCTCACCCAGCAGACAAGGCGCGCCGGTCATGACTTGTCGCGCGGCTTTCTGCGCCATCCGCAGGAAATATGCGCGCGCCACATCGACTGCGACCGGGGCCTGAACGTAGATCTCGTGCAGATCCTGATGGCGGCGGATCGTATAAAGCGATACGGCGTCCAGCTCGGTCGAGATGAAGGACATCCACTCGAAAAACCGGGCCCGCGCCGCACTGTTCTTCGGGATCAGGTCAGGAGATCGGCTGGCATATGTCTCGGCCAGATACAGCATGATCGCCGTACTTTCGACCAGCGTCAGATCACCATGCTGCAGGGCCGGAACCTTGCAATCGGGATTGACCGCCTGAAAATCGGCGCTCCATCGCTGCTGGGCGCGGGCGGATCGGCTGACAGTCATAGCTGACCCCAAGTTCGTGCAGAACCCAATGGGAGCGCAGAGTGCGTACGGTGCCCACGCCCCACAGGATCGGCGTCACGGTTTGATCTGACATCGGGCCCTACCAGTTCTCTCCGTAGGGGCGCAGGTCCAGCTCATGCGTCCAGGCATCAGGGGTCTGGCTGTGAACGGCAAAAAAGGTCTCGGCAATGCTGTCGGGTTTGACCAGAATGTTCTCTGCATCCACGTGATCGTCGCCAAATTTATTGCGGCGGCGTTCATGGTTGGCAGGCATGTCGACACCTGCGTCGATCACGATATGGGCCACGTGAACCCCTTTGGGGCCAATCTCGCGTGCAAGGCTCTGCGCCAGCGCGCGCAGCCCGTGTTTGGCGCTGGCAAACGCTCCGAACCCCGCTTTGCCGCGCATACTGGCCGAGGCCCCGATCCCGTCCCCCGCCCCGATTGCCAAGGCGACCGGCTTTTGATTTTCCGCTGAAGGCATCGCCTTCCTCCCTGCGTCAGTCCTGTCTTGAACTTGACTATAGTTAAATTCAAAATCAGGTAGTAACGCCCAAATTCATATTCTTACTATTCATATGTGAATGCTGGATGCGCGCACTCAGGTAACCGCACCCAGATGCGACAACGCGCCGAGGGCTTCGGCCTCAAGCCGGTCAACGATGGCTGCAAAAGGCTCGACCCGGTCGACAAATCCCAACGCATGGCCCGCCGACAAAATCCCTCGCGACACGTCCCCTGTTTCATAGGCCTTGCGACCGATCTTGCCCGCGACATGTTCCATCAGGCCGCCGATACCGATGTCGGGATTGTCACGCTCCAGCTGCGACACGATGGCGGTGGTTTCGTTACGCAGACTGCGCACGGTGTTGCGCACCGATTGCATGGTCAGGGCCGTATCCAGTTCGGACGCGTCGATCAGCGCCTGCTTGTAACCGGGATGGGCCTGCAACTCTTCGGCCACCAGAAAACGCGTGCCCATGACCACTCCCGAGGCCCCCATGGCCAGCGCCGCAGTCACCTGTTTGCCGTGGCCGAACCCACCGCCCACCAGCCACGGGATCGTCAGGCGTTCGCCCGCCAGACCGGCATTGACCATGCTGCCGACCATATCCAGGCCCGGATGCCCGCCGCATTCCGCCCCCACGATCGAGACCATGTCGACGCCCACCTGTTCCGCCTTCACCGCATAGCGCAGCGACGGCACCTTGTGCAGGGTGACTATCCCCGCATCCTTGAGGATCGGCATGAATGCCTCGGGGCTGCGCCCGGATGTTTCGACAAACCGCACGCCTTCGTCGGCGATCAGGCGAAAGATGTCTTCGGTCTTTTCACCTGGCACCAGCTTCGGGATCATCGAAACGTTGACCCCAAACGGCGCGCCTTCGCTCATGTCGCAGCATCGGCGGATCTCCGAGCGCAGATCGCCGGTCTCGGGGAACGAGGCGGCTGTGATGAACGAGAGGATCCCCGCCTTGCCCGCCGCAGAGACATAGTCGGCATTGGCCAGCCATTGCAGGCCACCGGCGACCACGGGCAGTCTGGTGCCGTAGGTGCGGGTCACTGGGGTATCAAACATCTTTGGTCGGGTGGCAGTCTGGGCCAATTTCAATCTCCTTCGCGGAAAATCGGGGCTTTTTTGTTCAGAAACGCGGTGATGCCGGTCAGGGCCTCATCCCCACCAAGGGCCTGTGCCATGGCGTCCCGCTCGCGGGTCAGGTGGCTTTCGAAATCCGAGGACTCGGCGGCATTCAGCAACTGCTTGATCTCGGCCAGTGCCTGCGGGGGAAACTGATACAACCGATCGGCCAGCGCGCAGGCGCGCGCCAGCGCTTCGCCCGCGGGGGTGGTTTCGGTGATCACGCCCAGATTCAGCAGTCGGCTGGCCCCGAGCGGTTCGGCCATCATCGCCATACGCGCCAGCGTGGCACGTGGCAGAGCCCGGCCGAGCGCATAGGTGACTGCCCCGTCTGGCACCAACCCGGCGCGGATATAGGCCAGCGTGAACTTCGCCTGTTCGGCCGCCACGATCATGTCACAGGCCATTGCAATGGAAACACCCGCCCCCGCTGCGCCGCCTTCGACCGCGGCGACAACGGGCTTTGGACTGGTGCGCAGGCTGCGAATAACATCGCCTAGCTTATCGATCTTGTCCTGCCGTTGTTCATAGGTCAGGGCGCGACGTTCCTGCAGCGCGTTCAGATCACCCCCGGCGCAAAAGAAATCACCCTCACCGGCCAGAACGATTGCCGCGACGCCATCATCAGCGGCGGCCTCCTGCACCCCGGAAATCACCCCGTCATAATAGGCAGGCGTCAGCGCGTTACGCATAGCGGCGTTACAGTTCCAGATGATCAGCGCATGGCCCCGCCGCTCAGTTTTGACATTATCAGTCATTTGCCTCCTCCGGCCCGCTGGTCGGGCAATAGTTTGAACACACCGGTCGAAGTCGCGATCAGCGCGTGCGCCTCGTCGCGCAACTCGCAATCGGCGAACTTGGTCTTACGGCCGCCACCCGTCACCCGTCCCACAGCGCGCGACCGCCCCGAGGCCACTGCGGACACGTAGTTGATCGTCAGCGTTATGGTCGGAGCAGGCATCACCGAGTCTGGGTTTTCCGACAGGCTGGCCGTTAACCCTCCGGCCGTGTCCAGCATCGTTGCCGTTATGCCCCTATGAATGGACCCGCGTGGGTTCCGTTGCAGATCACCCATCTCCAACACGCAAAAGGCCTGTTGGGTTTCGCGGTTAAACCTCACTGAATACCCCAGCGTTTGCGCCAGTTTCAGCGGCCAGCGTTTCAATTCGGTATCCGCCATGATTATTCCGCTCCGAACGCGGTGAACCGCATCAGGTGATGGTCCACGTCGCCGAACTGATGGTCGATCATGGTCAGCCGACGCGCATAGTGTGACAGAGCATATTCGTCCGTCATCCCGATCCCGCCATGCATCTGAATGCACTCTTCCGCGACCAGGGCTGCCACCCGTCCCACCAGGTTATTGGAGGCGCTGACATGGCGTTCCCGCTCGTGGCGGGGCCCGCCCAAATGACCGGCGGCCAGAATGACGCCCGAGCGGACCTGCTCGATCTCGATCAGCATATCGGCCATTCGGAGCTGGAGGGCCTGAAACTTGCCAATCGGAACACCGAATTGCTTGCGCTCTTTCAGATAGGCAACCGTCAGATCGCGGGCGGCCTCCATTGCACCAAGCGCCTCGGCGCTCAGCGCGGTCAGGGCGCGGGCCACCGCAGCCTCGATAACCTCAAAACCTGCACCTGCCTGCCCCAGACGCGCGGCGGGGTCCAGACGCACTTGCTGCAGCGTCACGGTCGCGCCCGAGGTGCCGTCCAGATTAGGGTAATCGACCACTGTCAGACCCTCAGCGTCAATCGGGACCAGAAACAGGGATATCCCGGCCTCGTCCCGGACATCGCCGCTTTCGCGGGCGCTGACGATCAAATGTCCGGCCTGCGCACCAAACAGCACATTGGTCTTGGTTCCGGTCAGCACCCGCTCATCGCCCTGCGCCTGCGCGGTGGTCGAAACATGGTTCAGGTCATAGCGCGCGTCTGTCTCACCATGGGCCAGAGCGATGATCTGCTCGCCCGTGATGATCTCTGCCACCAGTTCGTCACGGCCCATCCCCGCCAATATGCTGCCCGACAGAAGGGCGGGCAGCAGCGGCTCGATCACGCCTGCGCGGCCCAGTTCCTCGAACACCACGGACAGGTCAAAGCCGCGACCGCCAAAGCCACCCTGCTCTTCGGTGAACAAGGCCCCTAGAACGCCCTGCTCAGCCAGTGCACTGAAAACTGTTTCATCATAGGCGCGCCCCGAGGCGATCACCGCGCGCCGATGGTCGTGCGTATAGCTGTCCCCCAGAAACCGCTGCAGCGTGTCGCGCAGCATGACCCGTTCTTCGGTATGATTGAAATCCATCTGAAGGGCTCCGTTACAGCTCCAGGATCGACTTGGTGATGATCGTGCGCTGCACCTCGTTCGAACCACCAAAGATCGACAGTTTACGCATGTTCAGATAGTTCGGCCCCGCCCCGGTGGCATGTTCCGGGCCAAGCTCTTCGGCGTTGTGGCCGCCGTTCAGGAAATCGACCTGAAATGGCTGCGCGTCAGGTCTGATGGCGCGGCGCAACAACGAGGTCAGCTCTTGCCGGATTACCGTCCCCTTGATCTTGAGCATCGAGCTTTCCGCCCCCGGTGCCTTGCCGCTGGCCGCCGCAGACACCATCCGCAGATTGGTCATGGCCATTGCCAGCAGGTCGATTTCAACCTGCGCCATACGCGCCGCGAACAACGGCGTCTCGGGCAGCGGCCGCCCGCCTGACTGCACCTGACCAGCCACTTTTTTCAAAGTCGCCAGCGCGGCATTCGAAAACCCGACGCTCGCATTATTGGTGCGTTCAAGGGTCAGCAGGTATTTGGCATAGGTCCAACCCTTGTTTTCCTCGCCCACAAGGTTTTCGACGGGCACGCAGACGTCGTCAAAAAACACCTCATTCACCTCGGCCTCGCCGTCGATCAGAACAATCGGACGGACAGTGACGCCCGGCGTATTCATGTTGATCAAAAGAAAGGAAATCCCTTCCTGTTTTTTGGCATCAGAGTCGGTGCGAACCAGACAGAAAATCCAGTTGGCGTGCTGGCCCAGCGTGGTCCAGGTCTTTTGTCCGTTGACCACATAGTGATCGTCCTCCCGCACAGCCCGCGTCTTGACCGCCGCCAGATCCGACCCCGCTCCCGGTTCGGAATAGCTCTGGCACCACCAATCCTGACCATCCAGAATACGCGGCAAGAAACGCTGACGTTGCGCCTCGGACCCAAAGGCCAGCAGCACCGGGGCCAGCATACTCAGACCAAAAGGCAGGTTGCGCGGCGCATGGGCCAGACAACATTCCTCTTCAAAGATATGCCGCTGCACGGCGTTCCATTCACATCCGCCATAGGCACGTGGCCAGTTTGGCGCCAGCCACCCCCGAGCGTTCAACAAGCTGTGCCACAGTTCAATGTCAGCTTTGCTCAGGCGTTTGCCCAGACGTACCTTTTCGGACAGGTCTTTGGGCAGGGTATCTTTCAGCCAGGCGCGGATTTCGGCGCGAAAAGCCTCGTCTTTGGTGCTGTAAGTCAGATCCATTGCAGCGCCTTTGTTAGAAGATCTCGAACAGGCCCGCGGCACCCATTCCGCCGCCGATGCACATGGTCACAATGCCCAGCTTTGCGCCACGGCGCTTACCCTCGATCAGCAGATGGCCCGTCATGCGCGCCCCGGTCATACCAAAGGGGTGCCCGATCGAGATCGAACCACCATTGACGTTGCAGATCGCCGGATCAATCTCCAGCCGGTCCCGGCAATACAGTGCCTGGCTGGCGAAGGCTTCGTTCAACTCCCAAAGGTCGATATCCGAGACCTTGAGCCCATGACGCTCCAGCAGGCGCGGTACTGCAAAGACCGGGCCGATCCCCATCTCGTCTGGCTCACATCCCGCAACCACAAACCCCTTGAACGCGCCCAGAGGCTCCACCCCTTCGCGGGCTGCAACATCGCTGTCCATCAGGACCAGCGCCGCCGCCCCATCCGACAGCTGGCTTGCATTGCCTGCGGTGACAAACTGCCCGTCGCCGCGCACCGGGGCCAGGCTGGACAGGCCCTCAAGCGTGGTGTTGGGCCGGTTGCAGTCATCCATCTTAAAGGTCACATCTTTGCGGGTCACCTCGCCGGTTTCCTTGTCCTTGAACGCCTGCGTGACGTTGATCGGAACGATCTCGTCATCCAGCTTGCCGGCGGCCTGCGCGGCAGCCGTGCGTTTCTGACTTTCCAGCGCCAGTTCGTCCTGCGCCTCGCGGCTGATACCATGGCGTTTGGCGACCACATCCGCCGTTTCGATCATCGCCATGTAGACGTCGGGCTTATGCGCCTCCAGCCACGCCTCGCGCGATTGCGGCGGGCGGGTCGGAGGCATCTGGCTGATGCTTTCAACACCGGCACCAATCGCGGCCGGGGCCCCCTCCATCACGATGGCATGAGCGGCCATGGCCACCGTTTGCAGGCCCGAGGAACAGAACCTGTTCACGGTGCTGGCCGAGGTCGTCACTGGCAACCCTGCGCGCAGCACGGACTGGCGCCCGATATTGGCCCCGGTCCAGCCTTCGGGATAGCCACAGCCCATGAATACGTCTTCAACCATGGCCCCATCGATACCGGCGCGTTTGACCGCATGTTCGATGGCATGGCCGCCCATGGTCGCGCCGTGCGTTTCGTTGAACGCCCCGCGATAAGACTTGGCAAGCCCGGTGCGGGCGGTGGATACGATGACAGCTTGTTTCATCGGCTACTCTCCTTGGGTGTTCAGGCTAGCGAAGGAACGATCCTCTTGCGCCAGACGTTCCAGTAATGGGGCCGCTTTGGGATCGCGCATGGGGGCCAGGCGTTTCCGGTTGGCCCAGCCGATATCCAGCCACGCCAGATCACCTACGGCAAAAGGCCCCATCGCCAGACCGAACCCGGTCAGCGCCGTGTCGACGTCACACGGGCTGGCCCCGGCCAGAACCGTAGCGTTGTTCGCCTTTTGATACTGCGACAGGATGCGGTTGCCGATGAATCCATCACAGACCCCCGCGCGCACCGCGATCTTGCCAAGCCTCTTGGCCAGCGCAAAGCCAGTCGCCGTCACATCCGGGGCGGTGGCATCGCCCACCACAACTTCGAGCAGTCGCATCAAATGGGCGGGCGAGAAGAAATGCAACCCGATCACATCAGCGGGCCGGTCTGTCATCTGCGCAATCGCGTTCAGATCCAGATATGAGGTGTTCGAGGCCAATATCGCGCCCGGACGGCAGACCTGATCCAGCGTGCCATAAATCTCTTTCTTGACCTCCATGCTTTCAAACACGGCCTCGATCACCAGATCAGCCTGCGCCAGATCCGTATAGTCGGTCGAGGCCCGGAAGCTGCCGGACAAGATGGCATCACAGGCCTGCTGGCTGAGCTTGCCACGCTTCACGGCCCCAATCAGCAGCTTTGAAACGGTCGAGGTTGCCCGATCAACGGACTCGGCGTCGCGTTCGATCAGTGTCACGTCAAGGCCGGACAAAAGAGAGCATACAGTGATGCCCGCCCCCATCGTGCCGCCACCAACAACCCCGACAGTGGCAATGTCCCTGGGGCTGACCCCTTTGATTTCCGGTAGCTTGCCCACCTGCCGTTCGGCAAAGAATGCATGGGTCAAGGCCGCGCGCTGATCGCTTTGCACAAGATCCAGAAACAGCGCCCGTTCTTTCGCCAGACCTTCATCGAAGGGCAACAGCATGGCGGCCTCAAGCGCCTCAAGGCATTTTAATGGCGCAACCGATCCGCGCGCCGATTTTCGCTCCTTGTCGCACAGAGCAGCAAACCGGTTCTCATTCATCTGATCGCAGTCATTTGCGCTGGTGGGTCGGGGGCTTTTCCCGTCGCGGATCAAAGCCTGCGCAAAAGCCAGCGCCTCAGCCCGCAGATCGGTCAGGGGCACCACCTTGTCAACCAGCCCGATCTCAATCGCCTTTTGCGCCTTGATTGGCCGACCACCGGTAATCATGCCAGCCGCCTCATCCATCGGCACCAAACGTGGCAGGCGTTGCGTGCCGCCCGCGCCCGGCAAAAGCCCCAGACTAACTTCGGGCAAACCCAACTGGCCCGAGTCGGCCGCCACGCGGTAATGTGTGCCCATCGCCACTTCGAGGCCGCCACCAAGGGCAGTGCCGTGAATCGCCGACACAACAGGGATCGGACAGGACTCGATCCGGTTGATCAGATCCGGTAAAACCGGCTCTAACATCGGGCCGCCGAATTCCCGGATATCGGCGCCGGCAAAGAAACTGCGGCCTTCGCAGATCAGAACAATCACCCGCGCCTTACCCTCCGACATCACTTGCAAAAAGGCGTCCTGCAGCCCGGACCGAACCGCATGCGACAAGGCATTCACCGGCGGATTGTCGGATTGAATGACGGCAACCTCGCCGTTGTATTCCAGGCTGATGGGGCGCGTCATACTGTCATGATTCCTTGCTGTGCTCGTTTCGCTTGCGCGATCATTTGGGAGGAATTGGTCGCCTGCCACAACCCGGCCTGTGTAGCGTCCGGTGTCGGCTGCATCCGCAATACCATTGGTGGTCCTCCTGTTTCCACCTATGGTTGCTCAACCCGCTGGCGGATCATCTACTCCATGATGCATATTCTTTTTTGACAGGAAATTGCCGCTTAAGTATAGCATTCATTCAAAAATGAATAGTATATTGAGCTGTTGCGCCCCTGCACTCTCTGACATCTTGCAGTGGTTTTTTGCAGTTTCAAACGGGCACAACAGCGATCGGAGCACCGATGAATGAACCGCTGGACTGGAACGGCGTCCGCGATTTTCTGGCAACTGTCGAGGTCGGCAGTCTGACACAGGCCGCAATCGGTCTGCGGATCAGTCAGCCTACGCTCAGTCGCCGAATCGCAGCGCTGGAAGAACAGCTGGGCGCGCAGCTTCTGGTGCGCGGCCCGCGGCATTTCAAAGTGACCGAGGCGGGCAAGCGCCTGGAGGCTATCGCTAAGCAGATGCAGTTGACCTCCAAGAAAATCGAAAGCAACGCCTGGGAAGGCGAAGACATTCTGGGGGGCACCGTGCGGATTTCCGCAACCGAGGCCGTCACAAATGCATGGCTTATCGATCAACTGCCGGAGTTTGTTACAGCCTACCCCGAAATTTCCATTGAAATGGTCACTGACAATCGTTTGACCGACCTTCTCAACCGGAATTCGGATGTGGCGATCCGGCTTGTACGCCCGACCCAGAAAGAACTGATCGCCAAGAAAGTCGGCGTGATGAAAGTCGGCTATTTCGCGTCGGTGACCTATGTCGAAAAGTTCGGTGCCCCACAGACCATTGCCGATCTGTCCGATCATCGCACCATCGCCATCGAAGGGTCGCGCAGGTTCGCTTCCGAAGTCGACGCCGTCACCCGCCATGGCAATACGGCGCTGCGCCTGCGCAATGTTCTGGGGGTGATGCGGGCCGTTCGCGCCAATTTGGGCATTGGCCCGATCTACAGCTTTCACGCCGCGCGCCATCATGACCTTGTGCGCGTTCTGGAGAAAGAACCTCTGATCGAAATGGAGATCTGGCTGACCGCGCACCCCGAATTGCACGAAAACCCCAGTATTCGCGCGGTGTATGATTATCTGGCACTGTGCTTCGCCACCCAGAAGGCACAGTTCAGCTGACACGCGCTCAGATATTCCGCCCTGCTTTGCCCGGCGTGTATCCGTACTCCTTCGTGAACGCGCGCACGAAGCTTGACGGTTCGGCATAGCCCGCGCGCCAGGCGACCTTGGATACGCTCAGATTGGTGGTGGTCAGCAACTCATGCGCGATAGCCAACCGGACCCGAACAAGAATGGTACGAAAACTTGACCCTTCCTCGGCCAGCCGCCTGGCCAGCGTCCGATCGCTGGTCTTTAGGGTCTGAGCCACCGATTTGATCGTCGGTGCGTTCGAGATATCCGACAGAATCGCATCCTAAACCTGCGCCGTCCAGGTGTTCTGCGCGCCGCTGCCCTGAAGCGCCTCGCATTGCTTGAGGCACATGGCCAGCTTCTCGGGGTCATGTTGCGGCAGGGCCAAATCCAGCAGCGACCGAGGGATCACCACCGCATTCATTCGGTTGCTGCATTCAACAACCAGTCCAAGTTCCCGGTTCAATACGGTGGCAAAACCTGCGTCATATTCCATGGTGCGAAACGTCGTCTTCGCCGCAAGACTTTCAGGCAATAAGACAGAGGCAAAGTTGAACAGAACGGTCAGGTGCCGCTCCAGTAGGAATTTTCGCAGGTTTTGCAGCAACGGCGATGTATCGAAGGTGATCAGCGCCTCGTCGCCCTGCTCAACCAGATCCATCCGTGCGATCATGAAAGACAGGCGCGCATAGTCCATCGCAGTGGCGAGGCTGGCGCGGAAGGTCGGGCTGGATAACAGGGCATAACCCCAGATCCCCAGTGTTTCGGGCCGGATGCGGCGGCCAATTCCGATGCCGAGACCGGGTTCATAGGGTTTGTGACGCAGGAAATTCTCGATCGCCGTCAATTCCTGCCCGATCATCACCTTTGTCGCGGAATCGTACAATTCGAACAGGGTCAGACCCGTTTCCTCCAGGCAATCTTCGGCACAAACGCCGAACCCGGGCGCGATTTTGGCATCGAACACCTCATATCTGGATCTGAACGCGATTGGGCAGATGACAGACCGGCCCGCTGATGTGATCGGGTTGCATTTCTTCTCACCCGCCCATGTGATGCGACTGCTCGAAGTTGTGGTGGATAATGCCACAGCCCCGGATGTGACGGCGAGGGGTTTTGCGCTGGCCAAGAGGCTTGGCAAGATCGGGGTGCGCGCGGGGGTCTGTGATCGATTCATCGGCAACCGCATCCTGTCGCAGTATCAATAGGCGAACAACGCCACGGTTCTGGCAGGGGCCAGCCCGTTTGACGTCGACACGGCGCTGACCGGGTTTGGTCTGGCGATGGTGCTTTTTGCCGTAGGCGATCTGGCGGGGCTGGATGCGGATGGCTATTTCTGGATGACCGGCCGCAAGAAAGAGCTGATCATTCGCGGTGGCCACAACATCGACCCTAAGATGATCGAAGAGGCGATGCACGCCAATCCCGATATCGTCCTGGCGGCTGCCATCGGCCGCCCCGACGAAAAGGCCGGCGAGCTGCCCGTGCTGTATTATCAATCCACAACGGGCCGCGATGTACCTCCGCAGGATCTGGCCGCATACGCGCAGGACAATATCCCGGAACGGGCCTCGCTGCCCAAGGCGTTCATCCGTCTGGATGAACTACCGCTGACGGCCATCGGAAAAGTCCACAAACCCACACTCAACATGCTCGAGATCGAGCGCACCATCCGCGCCGAGGCCGAGGCGGTGGAGGCCACGATCGACAGCCTTGAAGTCACACCCGACAGCCAGCGCGGGATCATCGCGCGGCTGAAAGCGGGCACCGGTCAGGATAACCTGGCCCGTAGGCTGGGCAATTACGAATTCGCGGTCGAATTCAAAGCCTGACGGCCGGGGAGGCCCGGAACAACAGGCGCCATCGGGAGGGAAAAACGTAACTAGCGATTCAGGTGATCTTGTTGCTTGCGCGGGCCTTTATCATGTTTTGATTGATCTTGAGTCTGACAATCGTCGATTTTGCCCGAGTGTTTCTTGCCGGCAGAACGCTAATGACCAGCGTGTTCTGTTAAGTCACCGGGCAGTTCATCAAGGCTTTTTATGTCACGCTGACCTTTGACCTGCACCCATACTGGCCGCAGGGACCATGCTGCTGGCAATTCACCCGGGCGGGTCAGCTCGCGCGTCATCTCGGAACTGACCCGTGAGGAACTGGCGCTGGCGGTGTCGCTGACCATGCATCCGATCGCCCGGCCTGCCGTCATCCTGTTCCGCCGTATCGACACGTTGGACCTGAGCCCAATCGCGCAGACCGCCAAGTAAAGCGGCCTTGATGAAACATTGCACTCAACGTTAGCCCACATTGTCGTGACCGCATGGAAGGCGGATGCCAGTCTGGCCAGCACTCATACCAAAGCTGCCGCCTATGAACAGCTGGATCAGCAATCGTCATTCTTTCGAGGACGTTTCCGACGGGTTCTATTTTAAAAGAGTATTGCCTTTAATGCTCATTTTTCTCACAATTTGCTCACTGCCATGAGGTCATGTTACAGGTGTATGGCGATGTTAGGGTCTTTAATCCTAGCTGTCTTTTGGTTCACCACAATTAACAACCTTTTCTTGTTAAGTTTTTCTGTCTGCTGAAATGCGCGTAGTAATCAATAGCCCTGCTTTTCACCTCAGCAGGTACGCATCATAGTCCGTAGTACGGCTCTTGCTTGTGACTCAGACAACAGACATGGATCGTAGAATTCCGAGCAACTCCGATCAAACCGCAGGACCATTTAGCTTCCGGTTTTGGTATTTCCGGCATGGCTATTCGAAAACTTTTTTCTCGGAAGACGGCCAGCGTACCTGCAAATCTCTTCGCCACTTAAACGTTGACACTTCACGCCCAGCTTTGCGGAACAGCTAAAATCTGATCATTTCATGCCAGTTGAAGTAGCTGCGCTCTGTTCTCTCTCAACGAAGACAGAACACAGCCAACCTTCGAACCCGAGGCTTACAGAATGGAACGTGACCTAGGTCAGACTGCTAGCAATCTTTTCAAGCAACGCCTGAGCTTCCTCGACTGAAACGTCTTCAATCTGAATACGGATACGCACTTCGTTGGCCGACAATTCACCGACCACGTTGCCTCCACCGGACAACGCGACAGAAGTCAGTTTTTGCACTTGCTGAGGTCTACCTCCCCGCGACTTGATTTTGCCGGGTTGGTTCAATGATTTTAGTGCTGCGCTTAGAACAGCCCATTCTGACTTCGCATCACTCGGCTCAGAAGCGACCAAGGCATTCCGAAGCTCCGTCTGAGCGCCCGAACGCAATGCAGCGGCAAGGGACAATCCTATTTTCTCTGTTAAATCAATGGGGTACCTCAAAACGTCCCCCAAAGCCTCATGCACGAGCGCAAAACTTCTGACTTTCGAGCGCTTGGCCTTAGAAGCTGCTGCAAACAAAACATCCACCGCCTCCTCGGTCGAGGAAAAAACCCCCTGCCCCGCAGCCAATACGGCAATGCGGCCTCGTTCGTATGGGCTAAGATTTGCTCTCAGTTCATTCTCTTCGACCATCGAAACGTAGGCTCCCTGCCCCGTTCCAGCTTGGCGCACAAATGCCGGGATTTTAGAAAACCGTGGATCCGTTTGAGATAGACGGCGGAAGGCCACCAGTCGTCGAAAGCCGGAAATCAGCCCATAGCCTTCGCCGCTTTGCGTCACCTCAATTGGCGTTCTCAATCCGTTTTCCCGAAGCGATTCTAGCAACTCGGCCATCGCCTCTTCGTCCTCAACCATACGGTCGCGACGAATGAAGTCAGGATCAATCGCTTCGATAGGCAGCTTTTCAGCGACCAATCCGGCGTCCTGTGCTGCGCGCCATTTGGACGCGTCGCCTTGATCTTTCGCCAAAGCAGCCCGATCAGTGACGGATGTCATACCGTTTAGCATGGCAGCTTCTGCAGCAACTTGCGCTATTGGGGGCGTGACACCCGAACCCTCAAATGGGTTCAACGATGGTTTCGCGGCGAAACCTTCCTCGATCTCTTTGAGCTCCTTAGTGTCCGGCACCGAAAGTCTTCTGCGTTTAGCCATTGCTCTCACCTCCCATATTTGCGTCGCGCCACCAGCAACCGATCAGGACTTCTTTGAATTCTGCGTATGTGCGATCAAACGTTTCCCGCCCTCTGACGTAGGTTTCCCGATTGAAGTCCCTGTAATCCGCTTCATAGATGCCGTTAACTTGCTCGCCCGCCTGCCCGACAAGTGCAGTAAAATCTTGCCGGTAAGCATTCATAAAGTCACCAAAATAGGCTTGGATGACATTCGCCATGTCTGTTTGCTGGCTGGCGTCAAACCTGGTTATGATGGCCCGAACAACGTCCCATTCAAATTTCAGCTCCGGTAGGCCTGCGGCCCTCAAGGCCGCATTCTCTCCGTCCTCAATACTGGCGAAAGTCGTGTAGAGCATATCGAAGAATCTGCCCGTTGAATCAAATTCAAGGAACGAGGCCCCCAACGGCACCAAAAGAATGTCAGCGGCTGCAAGAGCGTTGATTGTAAGGTACCCAAGTGCAGGAGGGGTATCGAGAAAGACAATATCGTAGTCATTCAGAACCCCCTCGTCCTCTAAGAAATTTGTCAAGCCATCCCACAACGGCCAACTCCGAAGTCCCATTCGCCACACAGGTATCTGAAACTCGGCCCAGTAGAGATTCAACTGCGCTCCGATAAGGTCAATGTTTGGCCAATGTGTTTTTTGAATTACGTCTTTTGGCGAGGTTTTCATCGCCTCTTCTAGAGTTTCATCCAAGGCTATTTCTGACTGTCCTGCAGCGCTTCGCACACGGTTCTCTTCCTGTACCGCACGCGCGTAATCTTTTGCTATCAAGGGGAAAACTGTTTGCCACTCATCTGCTACGCGTCCGCCCAAGATAGAGGTCATGGATCCTTGACTGTCCAAGTCAACAACCAGCACCTTGTAGCCGTCTAAGGCAGCGGACATTGCCAAATGCGCGGCGGTAGACGTTTTACCAACGCCTCCTTTGAAATTTGCGACAGCCACAACTTTCGCAGGCAATCCTTCCGGACGATAAGGCAGGTATTCTTTCGTACTAACTCCGCCTGCCGCAAAGTGTTTTCTGAGACTTATAACTTCTTCAAGAGTAAACCATTTGGAGCCGGCCTCACCTTCTCCTTGCGGAAGTTCCGGATTGGCCTTCAATACGCGTCTTAAATGCGCAGGAGCTACCGGAATTAGGTACTTTGTTATTTCCCAAATAGAAAAACGGCGAAGGCGTTTTTCTCCGTCTGGAGCGTAACCTCTTAGTGCCAGGTCTTCCCTCCCTTTAGCACAAAAGGTTGCCGCTTTGGCAAACCGCGTGGTTCCAATAGGGTCTGGAAGTTTCCCTGCCGCTTGCTCTGGATCTAGGTTAAAGTAGGGGGGCAGGGGAGGTTGCGTCGGTTTGCTCATTTTGTGTGCCTCACAGTATGTTCGCTATTAGAGCGTATATCGCCGAACTTAGCGAACATTTTACGTAGGCGCTATCCTGTGTGTCGGGGTTTTCCACAAAAAACATGGATAGAGCGCCCTGGAGGTCCGTTCTGAATAAAAAAACGAATAGAACAACGCAACAAATCGTTTATTTAATTTTAGATATTTAGAATCTTTGCCATTAAAAAACCTTTGGAAAACAACAATATAATGCGTATTGGGTGCCTGGTTACGGTTGTTAAGGGGCCAATCTTCGGTATCAAGGGTACCCATATGCAGGTCGATTGGTAACAGAATTCGGTGGGAACGGGCCCGATTCGCAGGATGTGCCGAAACCCGTTTTTTAGGCTCTGAGAAAAGCAAAAAATGTATCGGCGCTGGCTCGTGGTTACGGAGGTGTGGCCAGTATACAGAGGTTTCTGTGGATAAGTTCGGACGGAAAGTCTTTGGGTACCCGTCTGCAGGATGAGGGCCATCCCGTATTTAGGCACCCAAAATTGTTTGCTCCGGAGGTACCTTTCGTGTCAAATATCACAATAAAGAGCAGTCAGGCAGAATCATGCCAGAAACGAAATTGAACCTCGACCGTCTCTCGGGCGCGTTGCGCCGTGAAGCAGTCAAAAAGAACGTCGCTGCTATACATATCAGCGGTAAGCTGACGCTATTGCAGCGTAAGTTGTCGAATGTACTTTTGCTGAACGCCTATGATGCATTGACGTCTGCGACAACCCATACAATTGATGCGCGAACACTAGCGATGATGGTTGGGTACAACTCAAACGATTTTGATACATTGCGATCAAGCCTTCGAGCTTTGGCTGAAACTGTAGCCGAGTGGGACATGCTTGATGAAAAGGGCCGTCAAGAGTGGGGAGTTTCGTCTCTTTTAAGTTTTGCAAAGCTGAAGGGCGGTGTCTGTGAATATGCCTATTCACCAGCCCTGGCTCAAAAACTCTACGACCCCAAGATTTACGCTTTGATTAACGTGCAAATTCAGAAGAACTTCAGTTCTGGTCATGGACTGGCGCTTTATGAAAACTGTTACAGGTTTGTCAGAACCGGTTCGACTGGATGGTGGTCGTTGGATGTTTTTAGGAAGTTGATGGGCGTTGATGGAAGCGACTACTACAGTAGTTTCAAGCATCTGAACGCAAAGATTATAAAGCCGGCTGTGGCAGAGGTAAACAAGAGCTCGGATATTCTGGTTGAGGCGGATTTTCAAAAGAAAGGTCGTACAGTCACCGATATTAGGTTCAGGATTAAAGGTAACCCCCAAAAGGCAATGTTCCAGATTGACGACAGTGATGGGGTTCGAAATTTGCCGGTTTATAAGAAGTTGCTGAAGCAAGGGGTGTCCGACCGGTTAGCTCGTCAGTGGATCGCGGAGCACGGTGAAGACTACGTACAGCAGAAACTCGAATATGTAAGCGGGCAGGGGAGTGTGAAATCTGCGCTGGGGTATCTTTCAGCGGCTCTACGGGACGATTACCAATCAAACTCACCTGAAAACGACGTTGAACCTTCGCCCGAAGCCAAAGAGGCTGCTCGGCTGCGGCGCCTGGAAAAGTATGAGGAGGATCAGGCATACGCAAAAAGAGCTGCCGAGCGTTCGGAACGTTCACGTATGTTCGCTATTGTTGAGAAGTTGGTTTCGCGGCGAAACCCTACGCAAAGAGATGCTGATAAGCGTCTGTTCATGGCAGGGTTGGAAAATGAACTTGATCGAGAGCACTTCCGGACACATGGTTGGCGGTCCGGGTTGAATGCCTCTAAGATTTTCGAGTTTTGGGAAGATCTTGAGCCTGAAGCGTTCATTCCGGTTTCGAAAGACGCATAATAGGATCTTTGGTATCTCAAGAGTGTATTGCAGTGTTATTTTGAGCGACACGACGTTCGCACGGCATTAGAGCCACAAATTTTTCATTACCCGCATATCCTTAGCAAGGAAGTTTCTCCTAACTTTGAGAGTATATGAAATTGCACAACGTTGGCTGACCAAAATGCCAATTGTAGCTTACTGGGAAGTATTGGGACGCGCGACGATAACCCTTCGTTTGGTGTGTTGAAAGGTAATACGCAAAAAGGTATAATAATGAGCGTATAGTGCGAAGCGCCTATTGCTGACTAGATGGCTTAAAAGAGCCCTATGACTCCAAAACAAACCCGTTTTCGCTGGTTTTGTTGCCAAGTTTTGAGCCACGGATCTGTCCTGGCGATTACGCCAAAGTACCGAGCAACCAATCAGTTTGGCGTGGTGCGGACCACTGAGACACCGCAGCCGGTCATGAATTCTTCCAGATCCTGTTAAGAAATTCCGTACCGGATATAGAAAACTACCGCAAAAAGGATCACTCCCTTTGGATTCTGAGCACCTTTGAAGAAAACCAAGAACTGGCCTTCGGCTGGTTTTACCAAAAGTCATTCATCCGCGGTAACTGACGCCGTCAATAGCCAAAAGTCTGTATCAGATTCTGGCGATACTTATCGAAGTCCCCCTTGGTATTTCGGATCTTGCCGTGAAGGTAGGAATTTTTGTCGGGCAGCTTCAAAGAAGATACTTTAACAAAGCAAGCGCGAAGCTAATGGGTATTTTTAAAGTGTCCCGCTTTCTAAAACATGCTTGATAGTGGCACTGCCAATTTGTTCGCGCGTTTGAATAATGCCTGAACTGCGCAGAGAATTAGTGTGGCCTCAAGTTTTCAAAGTTCGCATTGGTTCTAGCGCTAACAAACGCACTACTTTTGATGGTTCCTTAGTGGATGTGAATGCCTATAAGTTTACTGGTCTCTCGCGCGCTGCGAGAATTGCCAAGACAATCCTCAAAACTTCCAAAAAATAGACAGTTTGCACTTTTTTTTAACTTTTTTGTTGCCGAAACCGGTTTCGGAGCATTGAGATACCCTTAATGACTACGAATCCTTCATATACGCTAACCAACCATTCCAGCCAGATGACGGTGTCCGGCCGAGTTAAGCTGGACGAGTTGGCCGCACATCTTGGCTTGTCCAAGAGCACGGTTTCACGGGCGCTCAACGGGTATTCTGATATTTCTCCGGTCACGCGTGCGCGGGTTGAAAAGGCTGCGCGGGCCTTGGGGTATCGACCGCTCAGTCACGCGCAGGCGATCCGAACCGGGCAGGTTCGAGCTATTGCGATGGTTCTGAACAGCGAAGAGCCGGATCAGCACAATCCCTTCCTGCAGGACTTTCTGGCCGGAGCCTGCCAAGCGGCGAGCAGCCTCGACTGGACCATGACCATCTCTACGGCCACATCCGAGAAAGACACGCTGAAAGTACTCAGCCGACTTTACCAGGAGCGCAAGGCAGACGGATTCATTCTACCACGAACAGCAGTGAAGGATGCGCGCATCGGTTTGCTGCGTAGCCTCGACGTTCCGCATATCCTTTATGGGCGCACCGGCTATGGGCAGCCGAACAAGTGGGACGAAACCTCGTGGTTCGACATTGCGGGGGAAAGCGCAATGCGCAACGCCGTTTTGCGGCTGAACGAATTTGGGCATTCGCGTATCGGCTTTGTTGGAAGCGACCCCAAGTTCAACTACGCGCATCTGCGCCGTGACGGCTATGCCGAGGGTATGCAGGCTGCTGGCCTGCCCTTGGACACGGATCTAATCCGTGAGGGCGCACGCACGCGCGAAGACGGTGCGTCGCAGGGGCGGGCGCTGATGGCGCTGGAATGTCCTCCGACAGCGATTGTGTTTGCGACCGATCTGGCTGCTCTGGGGTTCTGCGCGGATGCGCAGGACCAGGGTTTTGAAATTGGGCGCGATATTTCGGTGATTGGCTATGACGGCGTACCGGAATGCCAATACGCCCGCCCGGCGCTGACAACCTTCTCGGTGGATTCGCGCAAGGCAGGGCAACGGTTGGCAACCTTGTTGATCCAGCAAATCCAAGGGGCTGACCCCTCGACATTACAAGAACTGGTTGATGCCACCCTTGTTACGGGTGGTTCGGACGGCCCGCCCAGACTGACGCCAGAAGAACTGGCGCAGAAACGACAATATCTAACAAACCAAAAACGGGGAGATCTAACATGAGACTGAAATCCAAAGCGTCCCGGCTGTTGCTTGGAACGTCGCTCGCCTTTGCGTTGACCGCGTTGTCGGCGCAAGCGGACACGATCCGGTTCTGGACCACAGAGGAACAGCCCGAGCGTTTGGCCAAGCAACAAGAGATGGCCGATCAGTTCAAAGTCGAAACCGGCACCACAGTCGAGGTGATCCCGGTCACCGAAAGCGATCTGGGAACGCGCGCTACCGCCGCATTTGCCGCCGGGGACCTGCCGGACGTGGTCTATCACACTTTGCAATACGCTCTGCCTTGGGCCGAGGCTGGTATTCTGGACACCGAAGCCGCGACCGAGGTGATCGCAGAACTGGGTGCTGGCACATTCGCCCCGGGTGCTTTGGCGATGGCCGCGTTCAATGGCGAAACCGCGTCGGTGCCGGTGGATGGCTGGACGCAGATGATCGTCTATCGCAAGGACTTGTTTGACGAGGCCGGACTTGAGGCGCCCAGTTCTTATGCAAATGTCTTGGCCGCGCTGGACAAGCTGCACAACCCGCCCGAGATGTATGGTTTTGTTGCCGCAACCAAGGTGGACGAGAACTTCATGAGCCAGGTGCTGGAGCACGTGTTCCTTGCCAATGGCGTCAGCCCGGTCGGCCCGGATGGTTTCCAGCCTCTGGACGAAGCGAAGACAACCGAGGTCTTGGACTTCTACAAGGCGATTTCAAAAGCGTCGCCTCCGGGTGAGTTGTTCTGGAAGCAATCGCGCGAGCTGTATTTTGATGGCAAAGCCGCGATGATCATCTGGTCGCCCTTCATTCTGGACGAGTTGGCCGGTCTGCGCGACAGCGCGCCGCCAACAATCAACGATGACCCGACCTCGCGCGATCTGGCGTCGAAAACAGGGATTGTCACCAATTTCTCGGGCCCCTCCAATCCGGATGGGGCAGCTTGGGGCGATGTTCGGTATTTTGGGATTACCAATGACGCCGACACGGACGCGGCGATGGAGTTTGTGAAATTCGCTATGGATGACGGGTACACCCAAACCTTGTCAATCGCGCCCGAGGGCAAGTTCCCGGTTCGTCGCGGTAACGCCGAAAACCCGACCGCTTTTGCCGAAGCCTGGGCAGAATTGCCTGTAGGCGTCGACCGCAAGGCGCCGCTGGGTGATCTTTATGATCAGGCGATGATCGATGAGATTGTCGGCGGATTGGATGTGGCGCAGCGTTGGGGTGTGGCCGAAGGGCAGCTTTCGCTGGCCTCCAAGATGATCAACAGTCAGGCCATCAACCGGGTTGTGCGCCAGTATATCGATGATGAAATCGACGCCGCGGCTGCCGTGGCCGCGATGAACGATGAGCTTGCCAAGGTCCAGTAAACTCCTGCTTGACCGGCACTTGTAGCGGCGTGCGCGCCGCTACACCTAAACCTCTGAGGTCCCTTATGTCTTCGGCCACCCCACCGACCGGAACCGGGGCGCTAGCCAAACGCGAGGCGCGTTTGGCCTGGGCGTTGCTTTCCCCGACCGTAATCAGCGTATCGCTTGTCGTGATCCTGCCCTTGCTGGCGATCTTCTGGATCAGTTTCAAGCCGTTCACCTTGTCCGATCTGCGGCCGCCCGCACCCGTTGTGCGCGAGAGCTTGCGCGGATCAGGTGATGATTTGCGGATTGAATACCGGGTGCGAAACTCCAGTCAGGATATTGCTGTCACCGGTGTCACCTTATCCGACGTTTTGCCGGATGGCGTGACCGCGGGCGAGGTCTTGGCCCCTTGCGTGCTGGACGGGCAGGATTTGTTCTGTGATTTCGGCACTCTCGAAGGTGGCTATCGCGAACGTGTTCGCATTCCGGTCACGCTGGAAGGTGACCCGGATACTTTCGAAGATCTGATCGAAGGATCCGAACCCAGCATAACTGGAAGTGGCCCAAGCGTTCTGACCAATTTCGAGTTCAGCCTCGAAAACTTCGCCCGCGTTTTTGACGGGGATGAGTTCTGGGGCGTTTTGTGGGTCACGCTGTTCTACACGGTGTTCGGCACGATCGGGGCGCTGGTGATGGGATTGTTCGCAGCCCTGTTGCTGAACAAAAGTTTCAAAGGGCAGGGGATCATACGGGGTCTTTACCTGTTCCCCTACGTGGCCCCGGTCATTGCCGTGGCCTTTACTTGGGTTACGCTGTTCGACCCCTTCTCGGGTTCGGCCAATGCGCTGCTTGTGCAAATGGGGCTGAGCAGTGAGCCTATCAATTTCTTCGGCGAACGTCCTCTGGCCCTGATCATGGTGACAGTGTTCGAGATCTGGCGCTATTTTCCGCTGTCCTTCCTGTTCATTCTGGCGCGAATGCAATCCATCGACTCTAGCATGTATGAAGCGGCAGATATGGATGGGGCGTCACCGTTCCAGAAGTTTTGGCTGCTGAGCATCCCGCAACTGCTGGGCATCCTGTCGGTGCTGTTCCTGCTGCGCTTTATCTGGACGTTCAACAAGTTCGACGACATTTTCCTGCTGACCGGCGGCAACGCGGGGACCCGTACGCTGACCGTCAACGTCTATGAACAGGCCTTTGCGATTTCCAATATCGGGGCAGGGGCGGCGGTGGCCGTGGTGATCCTGATGTGCCTGATCGCCTTCAGCTTTGTCTTCTTCCGTTTCATCAGCCGAGAGGAGGGCCTGTGATGCGCAAAGGCTATTTGACTGGTCCAGCCTTGGGCGCGCTCTGGCTGGTTGTGATTGCGACCACCGTCGCCATTACCATGTCCTTCTCGACAGGGGCGGCGTTTCGACCGCAGGTTTTGCTCTGCCTTCTTTGGGGCGCTGTAGCCGGGTTAATCTATGTGCGTTACCCCGAACGACACGCTATGGCGCGGCTTGGTCTGTCGACCATGCTAGGACTGTCTGCCCTGACGCGCTTTGGTCCCGTTCTGATCGGCTCTGAAACGTCCCTGCAGGCGTTGTTGGTGACCGTTTTTGCCATGGCTGTCGTGACGCACCTGTCGCTTGCCGCTATACTGCGGGATACACCGTTTGGGGAACTCACGCGGCACGAGTTCGAGGATGCCGTGATCCGGTTCTGCACCGGCTTTGGCTATATCTTTTTCACCGCCATTGTTGTCATCCCTTTCTACGTCATGGTCATGACCAGCCTGAAATCGCAACAGGCGCTTTTGCAGAACCCTTTGGATTTCTCGGTCGACCTGTCGCAGGGCAGTGCGTTGTTCCGCAGCTATACCGAGCTGTTTCGCGACTTCAATTTCGGCACCTACCTGTGGACATCCTTCTATGTCTCGGTCCTGACGGTGTTCATCACGCTGGCCTTCAGTGTACCCGGTGCCTATGCAGTCGCGCGGTTCCGGTTCAAAGGCCAAAAGGCCTTCTCGCGCTCAATCCTGCTGATCTACATGGTGCCGATGATCGTGTTGGCGCTGCCGATCTACATCGCGTTCTCGCTGACGGGCCTGCGCAACTCGATCCTGGGGATCGTTATGATCTACCCGGTCACGACGATCCCGGTCGCCCTATACATGCTGCAAGGCTATTTCCGGGGCCTGCCGACCGAGGTCGAAGAGGCGGGTCTGATGGACGGCCTGTCGCGGCTGGCAGTGATCTGGAAGATCACCTTGCCGCTTAGCCTGCCGGCACTGGCCTCGGTCTCGCTTTACGTCTTCATGATCGCCTGGAACGAGTTCCTGCTGGCCTTCATGCTGCTGGATGACCCGTCGAAATTCACCCTGACCCGAGGTGTCACGA
Source organism: Ruegeria sp. D3 (assembly GCF_056534465.1). Lineage (NCBI taxonomy): Bacteria > Pseudomonadati > Pseudomonadota > Alphaproteobacteria > Rhodobacterales > Roseobacteraceae > Ruegeria > Ruegeria sp. D3. The sequence goes on along the minus strand of NZ_JBQFPK010000006.1, from coordinate 208,509 downwards.
TGCTTAATTCCTCGGAAATTCCACGCCAACACCTGATGGCCGGTGCGGTGATTGCCACCGTTCCGATCATGGCCCTGTTTCTGGGGCTTGAACGTTTCATGACCAAGGGCCTGACGGCAGGCTCGGTCAAAGGATGACTGACATGAACTACTATACGACCCCAAGTGAATCGGCCCGCAACATTCTGATCGCCAATGATCGCGGTGGCTATACCATCCCCACCAGCGGCCTTTACCCCTATCAGTGGAACTGGGACAGCGCGATTGCCGCGCTGGGTTTTGCCGAGTTCGACATCACGCGCGCCTGGACCGAACTTGAAACGCTGTTCTCGGGCCAATGGGCGGATGGCATGGTTCCGCATATCTTGTTTCACAAGCCCGATCCGGGTTACTTTCCGGGCCCGGATGTTTGGGGCGGCACCGGACCCATCCCATCTTCGGGCATTATCCAACCACCACTGGCCGCCACAATGGCCCGGCGGGTTTTGGACATAGACCCGACCATTGGGGCAGAGAGGATGCGCGCGCTATTTCCCAAAATGCTGGCCTGGCATCGCTGGATCATGGCATGGCGGCTGGACGATCACGGTGCAGTTTGCACGACGCATCCATGGGAGGCCGGGCGGGACAACGCGCCAGATTGGGACAATACGATGGCGGCGATTGATGCCTCGGATGTGGGTGAATATCAGCGCCGTGACACCAGCCACGTGAACAGCGCGGACCGACCGACGAAATACGATTACGACCGTTACATCAAACTGGTGAACATCGGGCGCGAGGTTAGCTGGGATCAGGAGAAACTGCTGGCATTGAATCCATTCCGTGTGGCCGATCCAACCATGAGTTTCACAACCTTGCGCGCCGCCCGCGATCTGTTGGCTATCAGCAACGGTCTGGGGTTAAAGGCGGAAGGGCTCAGTGAGGATGTGGACATACTGGAAACCGGAGCACGTTCGCTTTGGAATGACGCGCTTGGTGCGTTTGATTCGCGCGATGCGCATACCGGTGAATGGGCGGACAGCGTCTCGAACGCCAGCTACTTGTGTTGGTATGCGGGCATTGACTCTGACCGGATGCTTGAGCGGGTCAAGACGGTTCTGACTACTGTCCCACACCCCATTCCAAGCTATGACCCGCAAATGCCCAAGTTTGACGAACGCCGCTACTGGCGCGGCCCGACATGGGCATTCATGAACATGCTGACAGGTTTCGGACTGGCCGAGATGGGCCATGGGGTTGAAGCCGAAGCCTTGCGTCTGAAAACAGCCCGGCTTATCGCGGGCCACGGATTTGCCGAGTATTTCGACCCTCTTACCGGAGGCCCGGCAGGAGGCAATTCTTTCACTTGGACGGCTGCGGTTTGGCTGCATTGGGCGGGGAAGAACTGATGGGGAGTATCCAGCTTAAAGCCGTCGAGAAATGGTTCGGCGAAGTTCAGGTGATCAAAGGCATCGACCTGGAAATCCAAGACGGTGAGTTTGTCGTTTTCGTGGGGCCGTCTGGTTGCGGCAAGTCCACATTGTTGCGGATGATCGGTGGGCTCGAGGATATCTCGCGCGGATCGCTTCTGATCAATGGCGATGACGTAACCGACCATCCGCCCTCCAAGAGGGGGCTGACGATGGTGTTTCAGTCCTATGCGCTATACCCTCACCTTACCGTGGCCGAAAACATGGGTTTTTCGTTGAAAGTTGCGGGCGTGTCGAAACCTGAAATAGCTGAACGTGTGGGAAAGGCTGCCGAGGTTCTCAAATTGGATCCTTATCTGGAGCGCCGCCCCAAGGATCTTTCCGGCGGCCAACGACAGCGTGTCGCGATCGGCCGGTCGATCGTGCGCGACCCCACTGCGTTCCTGTTCGACGAGCCCTTGTCCAACCTTGATGCCGCTCTGCGGGTCGAAATGCGCTATGAGATCGCGAAACTGCACCAAAGTCTGAACCGAACCATGATCTATGTTACCCATGATCAGGTCGAAGCGATGACTCTGGCCGATCGCATTGTGGTGCTGGAATTCGGCAAGATCGCGCAGGTGGGCACTCCGCGCGAGTTGTACGAACGCCCCGCCAACCTTTTTGTCGCGCAGTTCATTGGCAGCCCAAAGATGAACGTGTTGCCTTGCTCTGTGGCGGGGGACCGGTTTCGTCTGGAAAATGGTGGCATTGGCCCATTTGACCGAACAGGTGACGCGACCCGGTTGGGTATCCGTCCTGAACATATCAGCGTTGTTGAATCTGGTGCGGGGAATAGTGATGGCGTGGTCGAGGTTGTCGAATACCTTGGGGCCGACATGTTCGTTATCGTCGACTGCGGATTTGATGAGAAGGTGACGGTTCGCCTTGGCGGGGATACGCAGATCAAGGCCGGAATGCAGGTTGGCCTTCTTTTCGCGCCTGAGAAACTGCAGTTCTTCGATGCGTCAGGGCAGGCGATCAGCGCAAATTAAAAGGGGGATAACCTTTCAGGGTTTAGTCTGATCGTTGCCTATGTTTTGCAAAGGCCATCGCTTCCAAAGCATAGTTTCATGAGCTTGTCGAAAAAATGGAGTGGAGTGGTCGCAACTTTGCTAGGTCCCCCCAAAACAGTTCTGTCGGTTGAATCCAAGCGGTGCAGGGATCAAGTCAACAAGCAGAGCGGCGTCAGGCGGGCGCGACACCAATAGAAACGATCTGAGAGCACAGTGTGCTCGCCGCAGTGAGTGACCGAGCCGTGGTCTGCGCCATAGTCGGTAAGATCATCCATTCCAACGCCCAAGCGCTGCCGGATCTTTCCTGTTCATGCACCAATGCGTGATGCATTCCCGATATCTGTGTTGCGTTGAACCGAGCCAGGGTTACCAGCAGTTCGGCCAGTATAGGGTTCTGTTTGTGAGGCATGGCCGAAGATGTCCCGCCACCGGACAGCGTGATCTCGTCCACGCCCTGTTGGGCCATCAGGCAAATATCCTGCCCGATTTTCCCAAGCGAGCCTGAGATCCGCGACAACAGATTGGCATAATCAACCAAACCGTTGCGGTCGGTCTGCCAACCATGATCCACGTCATGCAACCCCAAAGAGGTTGCAATATGGGCCGCCAAATCCCGTTGCGGGGTCCCAATCGTCTGGCCATCGCCAACAGGGCCGCCTAGCTGAACGCGCTCGATCTCAGGGCGAATGTCTTCGATATTCTGATGAAAGGCATGTAAAGGGCTGCGCCAGGTTCCGATCCGGTGGCCGACGGTGACGGGCAGGGCTGCTTGCATCCGCGTGCGCCCCATGATTTTGCGTTCACTAAACTGTTCACTCAGATCGCCCAACATGTCCGACAGCTGCGACAGGCGCGTTTGCAGCAGGTTGCTGGTCTCGCGCAGCGTCATGGCCAGCGCGGTGTCCATTACGTCTTGGGATGTTGTTCCGGTGTGAATGGCTGTGGCCAGTGGTCCTGCATCCGATCTCAGGGCTTGAACCAGTGCTGGTACAGGCAGCCCATCCGCCATGGTGCCAGCGCGCAAGGTATCCATTCCGGGCACGGCCTGTTCAATCCATGCGGCAGCAGCGTCCGCTTGGTCGGCGGGGATTTTGCCGGTTGCGCCCAAGCCGCGCGAATAGGCGGCCTCGAAGGCAAGCATATGGGTAAGTGACCGCTCCGCAGACCAGATCTCTTGTGCCTCGGCATCTCCGAACAGGCCCGAAAACCAGGGGTGCGAGAACAGATCGGTCATAGTCTACGTCCTTGTCTTGGGTTGTCCGGCTAGCGTTAGGTCGCAGCCGGGCGCAGGCCCAGAATGGCGCGCGCCTGGTCTACACTCGCAACTGGGCGGTCATGGGTGTGGCACAGATCGACGGCCCTATGCACCAGCGATGCATTGGACGGGGCAAGCGTGTCGCGATCCAGGCGCACGTTGTCCTCCAGCCCCGTGCGCACATGCCCGCCCGCCGCGATGGACCATTCGTTCAGCTTGATCTGCCCGGCCCCAATCCCGGCGGCGCACCACGGGACGTCTCCGAACAGGCGGTGCACGGTTTTGACGTAGAAGTCGAATACATCTCGATCCACGGGCATGGCATTGCGGACCCCCATGACGAATTGGACATAGGGTGTATCGGGCAATTGTCCCTCGCGGTGCATCCGGGCCGCTTGCAGGATATGCGACAGGTCAAAAGCCTCGATCTCGGGTTTGACGCCGTAGGTTACCATCTCGCTGGCCAGCCAGTTCACCAGATCGGGCGGGTTTTCATAAACGCGCGTCGGAAAGTTGTTCGATCCCACCGAAAGCGAGGCCATATCCGGGGACAGCGGTAACATACCCCCACGCGCCTTGCCCGCACCCGAACGACCTCCGGTGGAGAGCTGCACTATCATGCCGGGGCAGTGCGTTTCGATCCCGTCCTTCAGCGCCGCAAACAGGTCGGGGTCCGAGGTGGGTTTGCCCTCAGCGTCGCGCACATGGCAATGAGCGATGGAGGCTCCGGCCTCGAAAGCTTCGTGCGTGCTTTCGATCTGTTCCGGCACGCTGATGGGAACGGCCGGGTTGTCGGCCTTGGTGGGCACCGATCCGGTGATAGCCACACAGATGATGCAGGGGGTTTGTGAGACAGGATCAGACATCGAAAAACACTGTTTCTGAGGGGCCTTGTAATTGAATATCGAACCGGTAGCCGCCTTCCACCTGTTCCGCGATAAGAGTTTGCCTGCGCACGGGCTGCTCAATCAGGTTCAGCACCGGGTCCGACGCATTTGCCGCCATTTCATCGGGGAAATAAAGCCGCGTGTTGAGGCCTAGATTGATCCCACGTGCAACGAGCCACAAGTTGATATGTGGTGCCATTACTGCGCCGGTTTGGTCTTTAACAGCGCCCGGTTTGATCGTGTCGAACGCCCATTCACCCGTGTCGAAATCTGGTATCACACGGCCCCAGCCACGAAAGCCCGGATCAACAGAGCCCTGATCGGGATAAACGCCATTTGCATCCGCCTGCCATGTTTCGATCAGTACATCCTTGACCGGCGCGCCGGTTCCGTCGCTTACTACACCGCGCACAGTGATCTTCGTCCCTGACGCGTCTGGCCCCGCGATGTCACGGCCTAACTCGTGCCGGTAGATATCGAACCCGGCGTCTCCGGGGGCCAGCCCGATATGCACATAGGGCCCGGCGGTCTGTGAGGGTGTTTCCTTGAGATAGTTCAGCTTTTGCACCATGGTCAGTTCCCCTCGGGCCGGTTTTCGAAATAGGTCGACCGCAGCCCGCGCAGCACGATGTCGAATTTATAGGCAAGACAGTCGAAGGGAACGGAGGCGTTGATATCCAGCACGGCCACCAGTTGGTCGATCGCGCGCGGGTCGGGGATCGTGTTGATGATCGGGCACTTGGCAATCAGCGGGTCGCCTTCAAAGTAAAGCTGCGTGATCAGGCGCTGTGCAAAGCTTGTCCCGAAGACCGACACGTGAATATGCGCAGGCCGCCAACTGCTGACCCAGTTGCGCCAAGGATAAGCGCCGGGTTTAACGGTGCGAAACTGGTAGTAACCCTGATCGTCGGTCAGCGTTCGCCCGCAGCCGCCGAAATTCGGATCTATGGCGGCCAGATAGGTGTCTTTCTTGTGACGATATCGCCCTCCGGCATTGGCCTGCCAGATCTCGACCAGTGTATTAGGCACCGGGCGAGCGTTTTCATCCAGCACCCTTCCGTGCAGCAGGATACGTTCACCCACCGGATCGCCGGTTGTAGCGAAATTGCGCAGAAGGTCATTGTCCAACGGGTCGATGTCACTATGGCCAAAGGTCGGGCCGGACAGCTCGCTTGTGGTCCCTTCCAGCGACAAGAACGGTTGTTTCGGAGAGCGTGTCACGCTGGTTTTATAGTTGGGGTCCAAGGCTTGCGGATGCCAGGCCCTGTCGCGTGGGAAAAGCTGGGTCATTCCGCCATGTCCTCCATCTCGGAGAAGGTTTGTTTGGCAAGCGCAATGGCCCGATTGGCGCAGGGAACGCCCGCATAGACGGCGGCGTGCAGGAAAGCCTGAAGGATATCGTCTTTCGAGGCCCCGGTATTGGCGCAGGCGCGCACATGCATGGGGATTTCTTCAAAGTTCCGCGTCGCGGCCAGCAGAGCCAGCGTGATCATGGAGCGTTCGCGCGGGGTGATCGTGTCATCCGCCCACAGCGTGCCCCACGCGGTCTCGGTAATCATGTCCTGAAACGGCGCGTCGAAGGCGGTTTTGCGCGCCTCGGCGCGATCTACATGGGCGTCGCCCAGAACTTTGCGGCGCACGGACATGCCGGTTGCATGGCGATCCATCACGTTCCTCTTTTCGTCGGTCATCTTCAATACGGCAGCCCCACATAGTTCTCGGCCATCGCCTTTTGCGCGGCTTCGTTGCTGCGCAGAAAGTCAATCTCGGCCCGTTGCATCTTGAGGTCAAATTCGGACTGGTCGGGAAAGCGGTGCAGCAGCGTTGAAAACCACCAGCTGAACCGCTCGGCCTTCCAAACCCTCGCCAGAGCGTTTTGCGAATACGTGTCGATCCCGGCCTCAGACCCATCTTGGTAATAGTCCTTCAAACCTTGGAACAGGTAGTGCACGTCCGAGGCCGCCGTATTCAGCCCCTTGGCCCCGGTTGGGGGCACGATATGCGCAGCATCCCCGCACAGAAACAGCCGCCCCCACTGCATCGGCTCGGTCACGAAAGAACGCAGTGGCGCGATCGATTTTTCGATCGACGGGCCAGTCACTAGGCGATCGGAAAATTCCTTTGGAATGCGGCGTTTCAGCTCGGCCCAAAAGGCGGCATCGGTCCAGTCTTCGGGGTGATCGGACAGAGAACACTGGATGTAATAGCGACTCAGCGCCTCGTTGCGCATAGAGCACAGCGCAAAGCCGCGATGGGACGAGGCATAGATCAATTCGTGATGCACAGGCGGGGTTTCGGACAGAATGCCCAGCCAGCCAAAAGGATAGATCTTTTCGTATTCGCGCCGGACCGACAGCGGGATGGTTTTTCGGCTGACCCCGTGAAATCCGTCGCAGCCCGCGACGAAATCCGCATCGATACGCTGATCTTGCCCATCGGTGGTGAAGGTCACATAGGGAGTGTCGGTTTCAGCGTCATGAATGGTGACGTTTTCGGTGTTGAAGATCATCGCGCCACCTGCGGCCTCGCGCGCGTCATAGAGGTCGCGGGTCACTTCGGTCTGGCCGTAAACCAGAACCGGGGTGCCGGTATGGTGCTGGAAGTCGACCCGGAAGTAGTCGTCTTCGACCGCGATCAACGTGCCGCTATGTTCAATTGCCTCAGCGTGCAGGCGCGCGCTGACGCCTGCCTGATCCATCAGGTCGACAAAACCCTGCTCCAGCACGCCGGCGCGGATGCGGCCCAACACATAGTCCTTCGTCCGACGCTCCAGAACGATGCTGTCGATTCCCTGCGTTGCCAGAAGCTGTGACAACAGCAAACCCGACGGCCCACCGCCGATCACAAGAACTTGCGTCCGCATCTTATCCTCCTGTCCCCGCTATGCAGGATTGCATTGTGCAAGAGGTTTCGCAACGCACGGATGCGGCCATACCGTTGCGATAAAAGCATAAGGGGGCCATACATGATCCCATGCGATGAGTGGATACCGGCCCGTATCGGACCTAGGACGCTGGACTGATGATAAGCGGGTTTGCAAAAAAAGTTGCGATATTATGCATGTTATGCATTAAATTGCATCGCGACGCATCGCGCAGAGGAGGAGGAACCAATGAAGATCAAACGCACGCTGATCGGGGCGTTAGGGGCTTTGGCCCTAAGCATGGGGACGGCGGCAACGGCTGCCGAATATGAATTCAACCTGCAAAGCTTCTTACCTGCGCAGGCGACGATCCCATCGAAAATCATCGACGTCTGGGCCGACAAGATCGAAGAGGATTCAGGCGGACGTATCGAGATCACCCGCTATCCTTCGATGCAACTGGGCGGCAAGCCACCGGAATTGCTGGATCAGGTGATCGACGGCGTGATCGACATGACCTGGAACGTCATCGGCTATACGCCGGGCCGCTTCCCGTCGACCGAAGTGTTCGAATTACCCTTCCTGGTGAATGACGCCAAGCCCGCTTCGGCCGCGTTCTGGACCTTGCTGGAAGAAGACATCGCCGCGCGTGAGTTCTCGGACGTGAAGGTTCTGGGTGGCTGGGTCCACGGCCCCGGCATGATCCACGCCAATAAAGAGGTTCTGACGCCAGACGATTTCAACGGCATGAAAATCCGTGGTGCCTCGCGTCAGGTCAACGCCCTGCTCAGCACGTTGGGCGCGACCCCGGTGGGTATGCCTGTGCCCGCGGTGCCCGAGGCGCTGTCCAAAGGTGTGATCGACGGCACGACCATTCCGTGGGAAGTGACCAAGGCGCTGAAAGTGCCGGAACTGGTGGAGAATCACACCGAATTCACCGGGCCGATGATGTATACCGTTACCTTCGTTCTTGCCATGAACAAGGACAAGTACGCCGCACTGCCGGATGATCTGAAGGCCGTCATCGACGACAACTCGGGCTTGGAATTTTCCATGTTCGCAGGCGAAGTCCAGCAGGCCTATGACGAACCCGCGCGTGAAATCGCGCTGGATCGCGGGAACAACGTGGTGACTCTGGACGCTGAACAATCCGCCGCCTGGGCCGAGGCCGCACAGCCTGTCTATGACACTTGGCTGTCCGAGATGAACGAAAAGGGCATTGACGGTCAGGCCCTGATCGATCGGGCCAAAGCGTTGATGAACGAGTACGGCAGCTAAGCCGGACCTTCCGCGCGGCGTATTCCGAACGCCGCGCGGCAATTTATCCAAAATCTGCATCGGCACCGTTGGTGGAGGGGACATGCACCAAACGATAGAAAAGCTGGCGCGCGGCATGGCATTGCTGGGCGGCGCTGTTCTGACGGCTTTGATCCTGTTGATCTGTATCTCGGTTCTGGGCCGGTCCCTCAATACATTGCTGCATGGGTGGATCGGGCAGGTTGCGCCGGGCTTTTCCGAATGGGCTCTGGGGCTGGGTGTTGGGCCTATCAATGGCGATTTTGAGATTGTCGAGGCGGGCGTGGCCTTTGCCATCTTTGCCTTCCTGCCGCTCTGTCAGCTGAATTCGGGTCATGCGGTCGTTGATATTTTCACCTCGAAACTATCGCCTCGGGTTGACCGTATCTTGCGCATGTTGGCCGAGGTGGTCTTTGCCGCCGTTCTGGTACTGATCGCAGTGCAGTTGTTTGGGGGCATGATGGCGAAGCTGCGGTTTGGTGAGAATACGTTTATCCTGCAATTCCCTGTCTGGTGGGGTTATGCCGCCAGCTTTTGCGCGGCCGTGGTGGCCGCAGTCGTCGGTCTTTATATGGCGGGCATCCGCATCCGCGAATGCGCGACAGGAAAGGAAATCCTGCCGTGAGCGATCTCGCCATCGGGTTGCTGTCCTTTCCCGCGCTGCTTTTGTTGATTTTCGCCCGCGTTCCGATCGGGTTGGCCATGTTCGTCACCGGTCTGGTCGGGATCGTGACTGTCACCGGCAACCTGAATATCCCGTTGGGCCGGCTGAAATCCGAGACTTACACGACCTTCTCCAGCTATTCCCTATCGATTGTGCCGATGTTCCTGCTGATGGGGTATTTTGCCACGCTGGGCGGGATGTCGACGGCGCTGTTCAAAGCGGCCGAGGGCTTTTTGGGCCATCGCAGGGGCGGTGTCGCCATGGCCGCGATCGGAGCTTGCGCGGGGTTCGGGGCGATCTGCGGATCGTCGCTGGCAACGGCGGCCACGATGGGGCGCGTGGCACTGCCTGAGTTACGTCGGTATGGCTATGCCGGTGGCTTCTCGACCGCCACGTTGGCCGCAGGGGGGACGTTGGGCATTCTGATCCCGCCTTCGGTTGTGTTGGTGATCTACGCGATCCTGACCGAACAGAATATTGCCAAGCTGTTTCTGGCTGCATTCATTCCCGGCGTTCTGGCGGCATTGGGTTATGTGATTGCCGTCTCGGTCTATGTGCGCCTTTACCCAGACAGCGCCGGAACCCGTCCTGCCGTGCCTTACCGTGAACGGTTTCGGTTGCTGCTAGACGTCTGGCCCGTGCTGGTTGTCTTTGGCGGCGTCGTCGGCGGCATTTATGCGGGGTGGTTCACGCCCACAGAAGGCGCTGCTGTGGGGGCGGCTGGAACTGGCTTGATCGCGCTCGCGAATGGCGGGCTGACATGGTCGACGCTGAAAGACAGTTTAACTACCACGGCCAAATCCACGGCGATGATCTTCTTCATTATTCTGGGCGCGGGGTTTTATAACGGGTTTCTGGCGCTCACGAATGTGCCGCAGGAACTGGCGAATTTCGTGCTGAGTCAGGGCTTCAGCCCCTGGGCAATTCTGGCTCTGATCTTGGTGTTTTACCTGATCCTGGGCTGCGTGATGGACAGCCTCAGCATGATCCTGTTGACGATCCCGATCTTCTACCCGGTCATATCCGTGCTGGATTTCGGCTTGGTCGACCTGATCGCGATGCAACATGATGCAGCCCGCGCTGCTCTGGCCGGAGCCGCCGACATTGCCCCCGACATCCGCGCCGAGGTCGAGGCCCTGATTGCCTCAGGGGCCGAGATCAGTCGCGATTTGCAGAAAGAGATCGGTATCCGAGTCACACAAGGCATGGCCGACCGCATCGCCGAAGAGCGCACAGCCATTTGGTTCGGTATCCTTGTGTTGATCGTGGTTGAGGTCGGGTTGATTACGCCTCCAGTCGGGATGAATCTGTTTGTGATCAACACGATGGACCGTGAAACCCGTATGACCGAGACCTACAAGGCCGTGCTGTTCTTTGTCGGATCTGACATCCTGCGTGTTGTCCTTTTGGTGCTGTTCCCGGCGATCACCCTATTCCTGATCCCATTTGGCTGATCTGCGCCGATTTGTGCAAGAAAATGCACAAACGCAAAAAACACTGTTGCAAACATATCCGAGAAATGTGCATTATAACGCATATTTCAGGCGTCGGGGCGGAATTTTCCAAAAACCTCGATTCGAATGATCCCCGAACGAGGCGACCCCATTGGGGAAATGGGTCGCGTAGCAGGGTGATTGTTTTTCCGGCAAGCAGCCGCTGGCCTGTCGAGGGGAGGAGGAACCCGTGTCAGAAAACCAGAATGCAGCCCTTTGGTTTGTGGATCGTCATCTGCGTGAAGGGCGCGGCGACAAAGTGGCCTTTCACGAGGCAGACGGACAGCAACGCACCTTGACTTATCGCGCCCTGGCCCAGGAAAGCGCACGGTTTGCCGGCGCGCTGGCGCGCCATGACGTGCGCCGGGAAGAGCGTGTTGCGATGGTCGTGCTGGACCAGATCGAATTTCCGATCCTGTTCTGGGGCGCGATAAAGGCCGGGGCCATTCCCGTGCCGATCAACACATTGCTATCCGCGCCGGTTTACGCCGCGACCCTGAACGATAGCCGCGCGACGGTTCTGATCGTATCGGCCGAGATGTGGGCCACGGTCGCACCTGCGATCCAAGGCAATACAAATCTGCGGCAGGTGATCGTTATAGGCGACGCGCCCGATGGCACCACCAGCCTTGAGGCGTTCATGGATGGGGCCACGCCAGTGGAAACCGTCACCTCGGACAGTGATGAGGCCGCGTTCTGGCTCTATTCCTCGGGCTCGACGGGTCTGCCGAAAGGTGTGCGCCATGTGCAGTCCAGCCTTCGGGCTACCGCCGACACATTCGGGGCGCAGGTGCTGGGTATCCGGGAAGAGGACGTGGTGTTCTCGGTCGCCAAGCTGTTCTTTGCCTATGGGTTGGGCAACGGGCTGACCTTTCCGCTGTCGGTTGGGGCAACGACGATCCTGCTGGGTGGCCGCCCAACGCCGGATGTGGCGTTTCAGATCATCGCCGCGCACAAGCCGACGCTATTTTGCGGCGTGCCCACCTTCTTTGCCGCGATGAACGCACGGTTCGAGGCGGGCGATCTGCAAAGTGAGCCCAATCTGCGCCTGTGCACCTCGGCTGGCGAGGCGCTACCGCGTGAGGTGGGTGAGGCATGGGAAAAGAACATGGTTGCGCAGATCGTGGATGGCGTGGGCTCGACCGAGATGCTGCATATCTTCCTGTCGAACCGACCCGGAGACATTGTCTATGGAACCTCCGGCACGGCGGTGCCCGGCTATGACGTGCGTCTGGTCGACGAAGCCGATCACGAGGTTGGCGATGGCGAGGTGGGCGAGCTGCTAGTTCGTGGCCCATCCTCGGCCGAAAGCTATTGGAACCGGCGCGAGAAATCGCGCGCGACTTTCGAGGGGCAATGGACCCGGACCGGCGACAAATACGAGCGCACGGCCGAGGGTCGCTATATCTATTGCGGGCGCACGGATGACATGTTCAAAGTTTCCGGCATCTGGGTCAGTCCGTTCGAGATTGAACAGACGCTGATCGAACACCCCGCCATCCTTGAGGCCGCGATTGTGGCCCATGCCGACGAGCAAGGCTTGGACAAGCCCCGCGCCTTTGTCGTTCTGAAAGATGGTCAAAGCGTGGATGCGATTGGGGATCTGAAAGACTTTGTCCAAGACCGGATTGGCAAGTGGAAATATCCGCGCTGGGTCGAGGTGGTGGATGATCTGCCCAAAACCGCAACCGGCAAAATCCAACGTTTCAAACTGAGGGAAACCGCATGATCTGGCAGGATGGCGGCTCGGGCCGCATGGATGTGAACGGCACGGAATTGGAATACGGCACCTGGGGCCCTGCGCCACAGGATGCGCCAACCATCGTGATGCTGCACGAAGGGCTGGGTTGCGTCGCGATGTGGAGGGATTTCCCTGCCGAGATTTCGGCGGCAACCGGCTTTGGTGTTCTGGCCTATTCCCGCGCTGGCTATGGCCAATCCGATCCAGCAGAGCTGCCGCGCACTCTAGACTACATGACTGTCGAAGCGCAGCAAGTTCTGGGCCCCGTTCTGGATCAGGCTGGCATTCAGCGGGCGGTTCTGCTGGGTCACTCTGATGGCGCGACAATAGCGGCAATCTATGCGGGCTCGGTCTCGGACCAGCGGGTGCGGGGGTTGATCCTGATGGCGCCACATTTCTTTACCGAAGAGATGGGGTTGGCTTCGATTGCCGCCGCGCGGGAAGCGTTTGATACCGGCGACCTAGCAGGGCGGCTGGCGTCTTATCACCGCGACCCGGCGGCGATGTTTAATGGCTGGTGTGATGCGTGGCTGGACCCCGGTTTCCGCAACTGGAACGTGGCGGATGTCATCGACTACCTGCGCATTCCGACGCTTGCGATTCAGGGGCGTGATGATCAGTATGGCACACTGGCTCAGATTGCCGAGGTTGAAACCCGCAGCTATGCTCCCGTCGAAACAGCCATACTGGACAATTGTCGGCACGCCCCTCAGTTTGATCAACCCACAGCAACCCTGACAGCAATCGCAGAGTTCACCGCCCGGCTTGAGCGGTTGGAACAGGCAATGCCTGAAATGGCATGACCAGCGACTGTTGGCCTCCGCACGCTTACGTACCGGGTCAAACAGCGCGTCACCCCGAAGGTCTGTTTGACCCGCTGAAAATCGGCCTGTCGGATGTTGCGCCGTCTGATCTGGTGGATACATCCGCCTGGACCAGCGGTTTGGCCTTTCTGAATGAGGGGTACTATTGGGAGGCGCATGAGGTGCTCGAGGCCGTCTGGCTGGCCTGCCCGCCCAATTCGCCAGAACGTCTGATGGTGCAGGCGGTTATTCAATACGCAAACGCCTGTCTTAAAGGCCGGATGGGGCAGCCTCGCGCGATGGCGCGTCTAATGACCTTATCCGACAATCTGGCTCGCGAGGCGGTGGACCGGGCAGGAGGGGCTGTTCTGGGTTTGAATGGCGAGATGTGCAAAATAATGCACAACAAAGTAGAACCAGAGGGTAGAATCGGCAAAAAATGCATCTAAAAGATGCGTTATTTTGCACTCATTCCTTTACTCGATACATGCAGCGCACTATCCTGCATGTCTGAACGTAGGAGTTGCACATGACCAAGGTCATCAATTTTCAGACCCATCCATCGCAGTATCGCCATTGGCGGGTGGAATATGATGGGCCGGTTGCGAACCTGATTATGGATGTCGACGAAGATCAGGGGCTGTTCGAGGGTTATCAACTCAAGCTGAACTCTTACGATCTGGGCGTCGATATCGAACTGGCCGATATCGTGCAACGGATGCGCTTTGAACATCCCGAGGTGAAAGTGGTCGTCATGCAATCCGGTAAGGACCGGGTGTTCTGCGCGGGTGCAAATATCCGGATGCTCGGGGGGGCGGCCCACAGCCACAAGGTGAACTTCTGCAAATTCACCAATGAGACGCGCAACACCTACGAAGCCGCCGAAAAAGACAGCGGCCAGAAATATATTGCCGCCGTCAAAGGCGCCTGCGCCGGAGGTGGATATGAGTTGGCGCTGGCCTGCAACCACATCATGCTGACCGATGACAGCACCTCCTCGGTCGCGCTGCCCGAGGTGCCTCTGTTGGCGGTTCTACCCGGAACTGGTGGGCTGACGCGGGTGACGGATAAACGCAAGGTGCGGCGCGATCTGGCCGATGTGTTCTGCTCGACCGAAGAAGGGGTCAAGGGCAAGCGGGCGCTGGATTGGCGTCTGGTGGATGAGGTCGTGCCGAACTCCAAGTTCGACGCCACCGTGCAAGAACGTGCCCGCGAATTCGCCGCTGCGATGCCCAAGCCGGATGCTGCCGGGGTTGTTCTGGGTCCGTTGGACAAGACGGTCGGCGAAGATGGCTCGGTCACGTATAGCCTGATTGAAGTGGCTGTTGATCGGGATGCCCGCAAGGCGACCGTGACGATCAGTGGCCCGGATGCCGACGCGCCGCAGGACATGGCCGCGTTCACGGCGCAGGGGGATCAGGCCTATCTGTTGCGGCTGGCGCGCGAACTGGACGACGCAATTCTGCACTTGCGCCTGAACGAAATGGAGCTCGGCCTGCTGGTGTTCCGCACCCAAGGCGACCCCGAGCTGTTCCAGGCGCATGAGGCGTTGTTGCTGGCCAATCGCGATCACTGGTTGGCTAACGAGGTGCTGCAATATTGGAAGCGCCTACTGAAACGGATCGACGTCACTTCGCGTTCGATGTCGGCGCTGGTCGAACACGGCTCGTGCTTTACGGGTATTCTGGCCGAAATCCTGTGGGCGGTGGATCGTACGTATATGATGGAAGACGAGTTCGAGGGCGACAATCGTCCCTTGGCGACGGTCACTTTGACCGATGCCAATTTCGGACCTTTGCCTATGGGCAATGATCTGACCCGGCTTGAAACCCGGTTCTATGGCACGCCCGATGCGGCTGGCCAGATGGAAGACCATAAAAACACCGCGTTGGATGCCGAAGCCGCCGACGAGTTGGGCCTTGTGACGATGATCCTGGATGACATCGACTGGGAAGACGAGATCCGCATCTTCGAGGAAGAGCGCGCCTCGTTCAGCCCTGATGCGATGACCGGGATGGAGGCGAACCTGCGTTTCGCCGGTCCCGAAACCATGGAAACTCGCATCTTTGGCCGCCTGACCGCGTGGCAGAACTGGATTTTCAACCGTCCCAATGCGGTGGGTCCCGATGGCGCGTTGCAACGGTACGGCACCGGGTTGCGCGGCGAATATGACATGGAACGTGTGTGACAGGTTCCCCCCGAGCTTCATCAGGAGAAAGACATGCTAGACGTCATCAACGTAAGTTACGACACTCAGATCCCCAACAATGTCGGCCTGAGTCAGGACCGCAAGGTACTGAAAGCGCTTGAGAAATGGCATCCCGGCTATATCGACTGGTGGAACAAGCTGATCCCGCAGAACTTTCAGGACTCGATGGTCTACCTGCGCACCGCCGTCAGCGTTGACCCCAAAGGCTGGGCCAAGTTCGACTATGTGAAAATGCCGGAATACCGCTGGGGCGTTCTGCTGGCTCCGCAGGTCGAAGAGCGCATCATTCCAATGGGTGAGCATAAGGGCGAGAAAGCATGGCAAGAGGTGCCGGGCGAATACCGCAACATGCTAAAACGTCTGATTGTCATTCAGGGCGATACCGAGCCGGGCTCGGTCGAGCAGCAGCGGTTCTTGGGACTGACTGCGCCGTCGCTTTATGACATGCGCAACCTGTTTCAGGTCAACGTGGAAGAAGGCCGCCACCTGTGGGCGATGGTTTATCTGCTGCAGAAATATTTCGGCAAGGATGGCCGGGAAGAGGCGGATGACCTGCTGATCCGGTCCTCGGGCTCTGAAGAAGCCCCCCGTATGCTGGGCGCCTTTAACGAAGAAACACCCGATTGGTTGTCCTTCTTCATGTTCACCTATTTCACCGACCGCGACGGCAAAATGCAGCTGGAAAGCCTTGCGCAATCTGGGTTTGATCCGCTCAGCCGGACCTGTCGCTTCATGCTGACCGAAGAGGCCCACCATATGTTCGTGGGCGAAACCGGTGTCAGCCGTATCGTGCAACGCACCTGCGAGGCGATGAACGAGGCCGGTTTGACCGACCCCTACGATATCGGCAAGGTCCGCGATCTGGGCGTGATCGACCTGCCGACGATCCAGAAAAAGCTGAACCTGCACTATTCGCTGTCGCTGGACTTGTTCGGGCAAGAGGTCTCGACCAATGCCGCCAACGCCTTCAACGCGGGTATCAAGGGCCGGTATATGGAGAACCGTATCGACGACGACCACATGCTGCAAAGCGACACCTATGCGGTGAAATCCATCGTTGATGGGGCGATCGTGACTCAGGACGTGCCTGCACTGACCGCGATCAACATGCGGTTGCGCGACGACTATGTCCGCGATGCCTCGGGCGGTGTCGGGCGCTGGAACAAGATCATCCAGAAAGCCGGGATCGAGTTCAACTTGGCCCTGCCAGACGAGGCGTTCCACCGCCAGATCGGCGTCTTTGCCGCGATTAAGGCCAATCCCGAAGGTGATATCATCTCTGAGGCGGAGTGGGCCGCGAATGCCGACAAATGGCTGCCTTCCAAAGAAGATGGGGCTTATATCCAGTCGCTTATGGTGCCGTGCTATGAGCCCGGCAAATACGCAGGCTGGATCTCGGCCCCGAAGGTTGGGATCGATAACAAGCCCGGCGATTTCGAATATGTGAAACTGCACATGGCCTGATTTTGGGCTTGTTTGGCAGGGCGGTGGGGATCTCCACTGCCCGCCGCATCTTGCCAGCCAACGCGGGAAGGATATGGATAATGCCAGCGGAACGCTCCGCTCTCAGCGTAGACAAGGCCGAGGTACAGCCCAATCACTCGGTGATCCGGGGGCGTTGTCTTGGCTGTGACACCTGCACCGGCATCTGCGCAGCACTTATCGACGCCATGACCCTTCCCACCCTTATCCAGCGACGGCATAAATCATGAACAAACCCATCAAACAGCACCTGATCGACCCGGAAATCTGTATCCGTTGTTACACGTGCGAGATGACCTGCCCCGAACAGGCCATCGAACATGACGACAACAACGTGGTTGTGAATGCTGATCTGTGCAACTTCTGCATGGATTGCATCCCGGTCTGTCCGACCGGATCAATCGACGAATGGCGCGTGGTGACCGAACCTTACAGCCTGGAACAGCAATATGAGTGGGAGGAGTTGCCGGAACAAGAGGATCTGGGCTCGGATGACGCCGACACCGGGATTGAGGCGCTGGATGATGCGATGGCCGCGTTGTTGGCCGATGCACACAAGGGTGCGGGGGGCAAGTCCAAGGCCCCGGCCACGGCATCGAAACCCACGATCAACCTGTACAATTTGGGCAAACCTGTTCAGGCCGTTGTGCAGGGTAATTACCGCCTGACCGAGGCGTCCTCGGACAGTGACGTGCGCCATATCATTCTGGATTTTCAGGGCCACCCGATGCCGGTTCTGGAAGGTCAGTCGATCGGGATCATCCCGCCCGGCACCACCGGCGAAGGGCAGCCGCACCTGCCACGGCTGTATTCCGTGTCCAGCCCGCGCGATGGCGAACGACCCGGTTTCAACAATGTCTCACTGACCGTCAAACGCGAAGAGGGCGGCGTTTGCTCGAACTATGTCTGTGATCTGAAAAAGGGTGATGCGGTCAATGTCACCGGCCCGTTCGGGTCGACCTTCCTGCTACCCGACGACCCGGATGCGCGTATCCTGATGATCTGCACCGGCACCGGCTCGGCCCCGATGCGCGCCTTTACCATGCGCCGTCAGCGCAAGGTGGGCACCATTCACGGTGGCATGACGATGTTCTTCGGAGCCAGAGCGCCCGACAGCCTGCCCTATTTCGGGCCTTTGCAGAAAGTGCCCAAGACGCTGTTGGATCAGCATCTGGTATTCAGCCGGCAAGAGGGTCAGGACAAGGAATATGTTCAGGACAGGATGCTGGCCAAACGGGACATCGTCGCCGATCTGCTGCAAGATCCCAACAGCTATGTCTATATCTGCGGCCTGCGGGATATGGAGGACGGGGTCGAGCAAGCTCTGACTGAAATCTCGGCGGGCGTTGGACAGGACTGGACCGCGCTGCGGGATCAGATGCGCGACGCTGGTCGGTACCACGTGGAGACCTATTGATGTCGGCCCGGCCAGCCTCGGCCTATCGACATGATATCCGGGTGACATGGGGCGATTGCGACCCGGCGCGCATCGCCTATACCGGGCGCCTGCCATGGTTCACGCTGGATTCGATCAACGCCTGGTGGGAAGAGCGTCTGGGTCAGGGCTGGTATCAGCTGGAACTGGACCGCAATGTCGGCACGCCCTTCGTCCGGCTTGAGATGGACTTCAAAGCCCCGGTCACGCCCCGGCACACGCTGGCCTGTCACGTATGGCCCAGTCGGTTGGGCACATCCTCCATCACGTTTCGCGTCGATGGCGAACAGGATGGCCAACTGTGCTTTTCGGCCCAAACGGTCAGCGTCTTCATCGTGGCGGACGCGTTTGAAAAACGCCAACCGCCGCAGGATATCCAAGACCTATTGGCTCCGTTTTTGCATGACGCGGAGCAGACCGGGACATAACCGTTTTCCTTTTTGGTCCGGCGAACGTATTGTGCATTATTATACACATTCGGAATTGCGGAACATGGCGGAAATTACAACCTTCAGCGGGGTGTCGACCCAGATCGACACGGAATCCGAGATCGAACGCAGCATCTCGGCGCTGATGGTGCAGGTGGGCGAACGGGTCCGCAGCGCGCGTGAACGCAAGGGCATTTCTCGTCGTGTTCTGTCCGAAAGCTCGGGCGTGTCACAGCGCTATCTGGCGCAGCTTGAATCCGGGACGGGGAATATATCGATCGGGTTGCTGCAACGTGTGGCGCATTCGTTGGATCACCGGATCGAGTGGTTCGTGGGCGCAGAAGATCCGTGGAATTCCACCAGCCTGCGCGTGGCCGAATTGTTCTCTGCCGCCGATAGCGAAACACGTGATCAGGTGTTGCAGGCACTCTTGCCGGGCAGCGATCAGGGTGGACGGGCACAGCGCGTCTGTCTGATTGGCTTGCGCGGTGCGGGGAAATCGACGCTTGGTAAACTTGCGGCTGAACAACTGGATGCGCCGTTTCTGGAGCTGAACAAAGAAATCGCCCTGCATGGCGGAATGCCGATTGACGAGATTCTCGCCCTTTACGGGCAGGAAGGCTATCGCAAGCTTGAGGCCGGATCGCTGGACCGCGTGATCGAAAACTATGACCGCGTGATCTTGGCCGTGGCAGGTGGCATCGTGTCCGAGCCCGAGACGCTCAACAAGTTGCTGTCCAGTTTCCATACGATCTGGCTGAAGGCCTCGCCGCAGGAGCATATGGACCGGGTGCGCGCGCAGGGTGATGAGCGGCCCATGGCGGGCAATGCCGACGCGATGGAGCAGCTGACCTCGATCCTGGCAAGCCGCGAGGTTCTTTATGCACGGGCGCGGTTCATGCTGGACACATCGGGGCGGGCGCTGGACCAGTCTTTGGATGATTTGGTGGCGATGATCCGGACGCAAAAGCTGTTGGATGCGTGACCTAGGTCTATATCCGTACATAAGTGAACTATAACGCAGAAGGAGCCGATGATGGCCGTGGATGTCTGGCGTCAGGGGGCCGTCGGTTTTGTCATGCTGAACAACCTGCCTGTGAATGCCATCGGTTTCAGCGTTCGGCAGGGCCTGTCGGATGCGTTGGCTTGGGTTCAGGCACAGAAAGGTCTGTCGCGGGTGGTGCTGCATGGATCGCAGTGCGCATTTGCTGCGGGCGTGGATGCGCGAGAGTTTGACGCACCGCCGGTTGCGCCGCATTTGCCGGAGATTTTGAATGGGATCGAGGCCTCGGACGTGCCGTGGGTTGCAGCGATCAAGGGGGTTGCGTTGGGCGGTGGGTGTGAACTGGCGCTGGCTTGCCGCTATAGGATCGCGGCGCCGGGTGCCCGGGTTGGCCTGCCCGAGGTTACGCTGGGCGTGGTGCCCGGCGCGGGCGGCACGCAACGCTTGCCGCGCCTGATCGGGATTGCGGCGGCGGTTGACTTGATTGCAACCGGCAAACCCGTTCCGGCTGAACAGGCCGAAGCCTTGGGGCTGGTGGACGGTATCGCAGAGGACCCGGTGGATGTTGCACAGCATCTGGATGTTGGCACGCTGGAACTGTCTGTGTCGCCCGGATTGCGAGACCGGCCCGCCGCAGATGACACGGCGATTGCGGCTGCGCGCGCCGATGTCGCGCAGCGGATACCCCATCAGATCGCGCCGCCTAGGGCGATTGATCTAGTGGCCCTGTCCGCCACAACCACTTTGTCGGACGCAATGGCCCAAGAACGCGCGGCGTTTCTGGACCTGCGGCAAGGCGCACAAGCCCGCGCCCTGCGACATATCTTCTTTGCGGAACGGGCTGCGCGAGGGCAGGACACCGCCAGCAACAACCACATCGCAAATCGCATTCTCGCCCGGTACCACGAAGCCGCAGATACGGTGCTGATGGATGGCTCGACCCCGTGGGAGGTGGATGAGGCCATGGTCGAATTCGGCTATACCATGGGCCCTTACGAGGCGCAGGACCTGATCGGTGTGGACACTGCTCTTGCCAATCGCCGCGAAACCGCCCCGCGCGACCCGAACCGCCGAAATATTCCCATCGCGGACCGGATGCTCGAGCTGGGCAAGCTGGGCAAAAAGGTCGGAGCAGGCTGGTATCGATATCCCGGCGGGGGTGGGAAGGTTGACGACCCGATCGTGGCCGACCTGGCATTGGAGGAGGCACATTTCGCAGGGATCACCCGCTGTGACTATTCTGAGGAGGAGATCAGGGACAGGCTGCTATGTGCGATGATCAACGAAGCGGTTGGTCTGCTTGACGAAGGAATTGCCTTTTCGGCTCGAAGTATTGATCTTGTTACCGTAAGAAGCTGTGGCTTCCCACGGTGGCGTGGTGGGTTGATGTTTTATGCGGATACGATCGGGGCTGAAACTATCTTGGCGCGTCTGGATACCTATGCGAACGAAGACAGTTTGGTTTGGGCGCCCAGCCCTTCCCTGCGATATTGCGTGGAAAATAACGCCCGCCTGTCTGACCTGTTTCCGACCAAGTGACACTTAGAGACCCACAGTTAAACTTATCTGTTTAGAAAAGATCAGACGTTCGGGATTGTTGGGAGAAGAGTTCTCATGAACTGAGGAAGTGAAGTCAAAACAGCGGCTTGAGCCCGGAGTGGGCTTTCTGAATTCGCCAGTTCTGAGAGAAATAGACCCGTTTTTCAGGTCGATCCCCAGACGCCGGAATTCACTGCTTGTGCCGATGTTCTGTGCATTCGCATAGGAACATGGTTAAACGCCTGGAAAGGTAATATGACGCGAGTGAATAGGCGTCACGGAGTCATCAACCAAACAGCGTTTTCTGGTTTGCTAAACACTGTATGAGATAGCCATGTACTGTGCGAAAGGGATTTGATTTGCTCTGGCTGTTCATCTCCTGAACGATGGCTAAGATGGCGCCATGTCCAAGGTCAGACCGCGCATTCCACATGATTATTTTCCGCCTTTTGGTGGGTTGAAGTCCTTCTACGAGGTTGCTTTGACCGGCAGCGCCGTCAAGGCAGCGGAACGCTTGCAAGTTTCGGCGTCGTCTATCAGCCACCAGGTCAAGTCGCTTGAATCCGAACTGGGGGTCCGGTTGGTCGAAAACCGCAAGGGACGTCTGTTTCTGACTGCCGATGGCGCACAGTTTTTTGATCAGATCAAAGGGCCGATGTCCGAGATACTGCGCGCGACCGAGGCCATCCGTTCGATGCCGGGGCGCAAGCGGATATCTTTGACTCTGACGCCGTCTTTTGCAGCCGGCTGGCTGTTGCCGAGGCTTTCCGATCTTGAACGTAGCCACCCCGATCTTGAGGTCAATTTGGTCACCACAACACGTGTGGTTGATCTAGAACGGGAAAATGTTGATCTGGCAATCCGGCGGGGAATGGGCGAGTGGCCTCAAACGGTTGTAACTCCGCTGATGCGCGAAGTCATCGTGCCCGTGATGTCGCCTGCGTTTGCTCAGACGATTGGGGGTATGGCGCTGGCGGAAGTTTTGAAAACCCAGCGGGTTTTGGCAAATACGACCGTGGATGCAGAATGGGATCACTGGTGTCAGGCGCGGGGGTTTCAACCTCCGGCGGCCAATCAGCGGTATGGTCTTGAAACCTATGAATTGACGATTCAGGCGGCACAAGACGGTTTGGGTATTGCTTTGGGCCGCAGGCCGCTGGTGGATTCTTTGCTTTCTGCTGGCGTTCTGTGCGCGCCTTTTGATCTGCCCGACGCCGACAATATCGGCTATTATGTCGCGCGGCCCGATGGTGCCATGCGGTCCGATGTCAAACGGTTCCATGACTGGTTGCTGGCGCAAAGGAATTGAATTTTTTTCAACTCTTGCTGAGGTTTTTGCAGTACAAACATGTTCCTTCGCAACCTAGCTTCAAACCAAGGTTTGCAGGAGTTTGGCGATGGCCCAGCACAGTGACATTCAGCGCAACGGCCCCCTGTCGGGCATTAGGGTCATTGATCTGACCGCCGTTGTGTCCGGCCCCATGAGCACGATGATCCTTGCCGATCAGGGAGCCGATGTAATCAAGATCGAACGCGCCGACGGCGACTTTACCCGTCACGTGGCGACGCGCCGAGGGGGACATTCGGCCTCTTACCTGAACAATAACCGCAACAAACGCTCGGTGGTGGCCGATCTGAAAAACCCCGATGATATCGCCATGATCAAGACGCTGGTGCAGGACGCCGACGTGTTTATCCAGAATTTCCGCCCCGGTGTCGTGGATCGTCTTGGGCTTAGCTATGAAGTGCTGAGTGTGCTCAACCCCCGGCTGGTCTATATGTCCATTTCCGGGTTCGGGTTCGAAGGACCTTTGGCCAATAAGCCTGTCTATGACCCGCTGATACAGGCGTTATCGGCGCTTACCACGGTTCAGGCCGGATCGGACGAGGAGCGTCCGCGTCTGGTCCGCACGATCCTGCCCGACAAGCTGACGGCGGTACAGGCCAGTCAGGCGGTGACCGCCGCGCTGTTTGCCCGCGAACGCACAGGAAAGGGCCAGAAGGTCACGCTGTCGATGCTGGACACAGTGGCGGCTTTCCTCTGGGCCTCGGACATGAACGGCCACACCTTTGTGGGCGATGAGATGGAGGTTGAGGCCAGCCAGTCTTTCCATGATCTGATCTATGAGGTGAAAGGCGGATACCTCAGTATTTCGATCATGCAGAACAAACATTGGGAGGCGCTGGCCCATGCCACAGGTCGCCCTGATATCATCGACGACGAACGCTTTAAAACAACCGAGCTACGCGACATCAACCGGGACGCGCGGCTGGACTTGACGCAAGAGATGGTGCGTGACCTTGACCGCGACACGTTGTTGACTGCGCTGGAAGAGGCGGGTGTCCCCTGTGCCCCTGTCCTGACTCGACGCGAGATGCGCCAACATCCGCAGCTCGAGGCCAATGGTATGTTCGTCGAATATGACCACCCTACTGCCGGTCGCCTGCGGCAGACCCGGCCGGCTGCCGTGTTTCATGGTACTCCGGCGACCGACTTGCGCCCCGCGCCGGAACTGGGCGAACACACTGCCGAGGTCCGCGCGAGCCTGACCCCAAACCCTCTGGCGGATGCATCATGATTGACTTCTATTACTCCCCCACACCGAACGGTTGGAAAGTCGCGATCATGCTGGCCGAAACTGGTTTGGATCATCGCACCATTCTTATGAACCTGCGCGGTGGCGACCAGTTCCAACCCGACTTTCTGGCGATCAGCCCAAACGCCAGGATGCCGGCCATTCTGGACCATGACGCAGACGGTGGCCCGCTGAGTGTTTTCGAAAGCGGCGCCATCATGTTGTACCTGGCAGATCGCAGCGGCCAATTCGGCCCCGAAACCCCACGCGAGCGGATCGCCTTTACCGAATGGCTGTTCTGGCAGGCAGCCAATCAGGGTCCGATGGGCGGTCAACTGAGCCACTTTGTGAACTATGCGCCGAAGGACCAGCCCTATTCCCACAAGCGATACAAGGGCGAGTTCGAACGGTCTCTGGCGGTCCTAGAGAACCGGCTTGAGGGGCGCGAGTATATGTTCGACCGCTATACGATCGTAGATATGATGTGTTTTCCGTGGGCCTTCATCGCGAAACCTTTGGGCGTTTCACTGGATGCTTTTCCAAACGTTGCCGCCTGGCGTCAACGGATCAAGGCACGCCCTGCCGTTCGTGATGCGATCAACCTGCACAAAAACGCCCAGTTCACGGGCAAAGCCACGGCGCAGCAGAACGAAACCCTGTTCAATCAATCGGCCGCCCACCTGATGCCAACAAAAGAGAAATCCCAATAAAACCAGAACCATCAGCAAGGAGACACCAATGCCCAAGATCGAAGGAAGCTGCCTGTGCGGACAGGTCACCTATAGTTCCAGCGCCGATGAGCCTGCCATGATGGTCGTCTGCCATTGTCCGGATTGCCAGCGGCAAAGCGGCTCGGCCTATTCGACCAATGTGCTGGTGCCGACCGCGTCGATCGCATTCGAGGGTGACAGCCGCAGGACCTATGTGATGAACGGGGCATCCGGGCAGCCGGTGACCCGCAATTTCTGCGGTAATTGCGGCTCGCCTCTGTCGACCGAGATGCCGGCCTTTGGTGACCTTGCGGCGGTAAAGGCGGGGACGTTGCAGGACAGTTCATGGGTCAAGCCATCGATCCAGATCTGGTGCAATTCTGCGCAACCCTGGGGCCCGGTTTCGGATGAAATGGACAAAGCGCCGGCCAATCCGGGCTAAACGTCTGATTTGACACCCTGGCCCGTGCCTGATGAGATCATGCGCGGGTCATAGTTAAAACGAGCAGGACATTGCCTTATGAAAGTTGCCGCTGTTCAGGCCGCTCCGGTCTTTCTTGATCCACAGGCCAGCACGGACAAGCTGATCGCCCTGCTGCAGGATGCGGCATCCAATGGGGCCGAATTGGTTGTCTTCCCCGAGGTGTTTTTGTCCGGCTATCCCGTATGGCTGCGCGCCCCGAGCGTGGCCCATAATGACGAGCTGCTGAAGATCGGGCATGTGGCCTATCTGAAGTCCGCGATTACGACCGACGGCCCCGAGATTGCTGAGATCTGTGCCGAGGCAACTGACCTTGGCGTCGCCGTCATGACCGGGATCGTTGAACGGGCTGGTTCGGGCGGTTCGGTCTATGCCTCGTTGGTGACAATCCTGCCCGACAAGGGTGTCGTGAATGTGCATCGCAAGCTCAAGCCGACGTTTCACGAAAGGCTGCTATGGGCCGATGGGGATGGGCATGGTCTGGCTGTTCAGGATTGGAAAGGCATCCGGGTCGGCGGTTTGAATTGCTATGAAAACTGGCAGCCTCTGGCCCGGCAAGCGCTGTACCAGCAGGGAGAACAGTTGCATATCGCAACATGGCCAGGTGATCTGGACGTAACCGACCACATCACACAATTCATCGCGATGGAGGGGCGAGTTTATGTTGTTTCGGTTTCGGGTCTGCTGCGCAGCAGTGACATTCCTGACAGCTTCCCCTTGCGAAAACACGTAACCGAGGGGCGCGATGTCATCAACGACGGCGGTAGCATGATCGCGGCACCCGGTGGCAAATTGATAGCGGGTCCAGTCACGGGCGAAGAGATCACGCTCTATGCTGAGATCGATGTGGATCAGGTTATCGCCGCACATCTGAAACTGGACCCGGCAGGGCATTACAGCCGTCGCGACATCCTTAGCCTCAACCATAGCAAACAGCGGTTGGACTAACGGCAGCGGTCAGGCAGAGCCGAAGGTTTCATAGTGGATTTGGCTTCCGTCTATTCCGGCAGCTTCTAAACCCGACTTCAGATCAGTCACGAATCCGGCGGGACCGCAAAGCATGTAAAGCGCATCCGCACCGGCATCGAGCGCCAGAACCTCTGCGGCCGTGACACGGCCTTCTGCGTCGAAATCACGACCAACCAGATCGCTGCTTTCGGGCTGGCTGAAAAACACGCGTTTCCGTGCGCCGCGGGTCGCCGAGATCAGGTGGTCTGTTTCTTGGGACAGTGCATGGTGACGGCCGTTGCGTGCGCCATTCACGAACCATACCTGCCGTCCGGTATTCTGTTGCGCCAACCGATGCAGCATGGCCATCATTGGCGTCAAACCAACACCCACGCTGACCAGAACCAAAGGGCGCGTTGAATCAGGGATCAGAAAATCACCAGCCGGAGGGCGGGCTTCGATCGTGTCTCCGATTTTGATGCTGTCGTGTAAGAATTGCGATGCAGTCCCACCTGGCTCACGCTTTACAGTGATCCGGTAAGTGTCTTCACCGGGTTTGCCCGACAGGGAATAAGACCGACGTATTTTTACATCATGCGCAGGTATTTCGAGGGCGATCGGCAAATGCTGCCCGGCTTGAAAGGGTGACAGAGTATCGCCCTCGGCCGGAGCGAGGTGGAACGATGTGATCCCCTCGGCCTCGGATTTCTTGTCGACTACGGTCAGGTTTTGCGACGGGGCAGGGTCCGCTGACCAACGTAACGAAAGAGCCTCGGTCCGTTCAATTACCGCGTCGATCGTAACGTCGATCATGCGCAAAATGTTTGGATCACGCGCTTCTTCGGGCGCCCAGTCGATCTTGGCGCGCCCGGTCAGATGCAAAAGTCCACCGGTTGCGAAATCGACAAACAACAATCCGACACGGGGGTCCTGCAACAGATTTCCGATCGTGTTGAAAAAGTTGTTCCCGGAATAATCCGGTATGCGCAACCGGGTTGGGCTGATCACGCGCACGAACCCCGGCTCACCGCCTCTATGCGAAGCGTCGTAGCCATCCGAGGCCGCCTTTTGCGGGGCGTGATGACCGGAACCCAGGAAAAGCGTGTCAGCGGCACGGATGCGAGCGATTTGGCCGGGGCTGAGATGGTCGGATTCTTGGGCTTCTGTGGGCACGGTTCTCGGGGCGCGCCACCAATCGCGTTCATTGATGTACTGCGGGCAGTTTCCGAACGTTTGGCGAATGTCTATGATCAGCCCTTGGTCCGAACGTCGGGTCCGGCCGCTAAGACGGTTGCGGCGTCTTGTGGCCAGTTCGATCCCGACCACCCCAATATCGGTCCCTTCCTGCAGGCAGTGTGCCAGAGGATCCAGCGGGTCAACTTGTGTATCCAACGTCAGGCGTTCCGGATCAGGAGACCCGATGAAACCATCAGGCCCTTCGATGATTGTTGCCCAGACCTGACCGTCCGAGTCACCCGAGGCGACGACGAGAAACGGTTGCGCCTGATAGAACATACGGTGCTGTTCGGGCATGAAATCGCGTATATAGCGTGTTCCGATGGTGGCAATGTTATCCGCGCCCGCACGTTTTTGTGCGGCCAGTTCACCGGCATGGAATGGGGTATCTGCGTCGACCATCGGTTCACTCCTTCTTTATTTCCCAACACTGGGAACCCTTGCCCGAAGCTCTTTACACTCAAGTTTCGGGCAGGTTTGGTTCAGGCCACGAGGCCCGCAGCGGTGGTGGGCATCGGTTCAAAGCCATCCAGGGCCTCGAAATGCGCGATCCAGGCCCGTACGTTCGGGTAAGGGTCTAGCGAGACATTCCCCTCGGGCGCGTGGGCGGTGTAGGAATAGGCAGCTACATCTGCAATGGTCGGGCGGTCGCCAACCAGCCAATCACGCCCCTCGAGGCCATTTTCTAACTTTTTCATTGCCTTGGCGGCAGTGGCCGCGGCAAAATCGGCATCCAACGGAGCACCAAAGACTGTAATCAAACGTGCGGCACATGACCCGAACGCAATTTCACCTGCAGCAAGGGTCAACCATTTCTGGACAGCAGCTTCTCTGACTGGATCGCTGGGCATCCAGTCAGACGCATATTTCCGGGCAAGGTAGACCAGAATTGCGTTCGAATCCGATACGACGACATCGCCATCTTGCAAGACCGGTACTTGACCGTTTGGGTTCATGTCCAGAAATTCGGGTGTCTTGTGCTCTCCGGCAGCCAGATCAACAAAGATGGCCTCGTGCGCAATTCCTGCGAGCTGGGCGAAGACCAAAGCACGATGCGCGTGACCTGATTTCGGGAAATGGTGGATACGAACTGCGTTGGACATCTGTTGGCTCCTGTCATTCATAAGCTGTGTCTGACGGACAGATAACTCTTGCGAAAGTGGATGATAATTGTCAGATTTTGCGAATAATTAGGCCCTGAAAGGGCGCAATAAAATGGACAAGATTGATCGAATGCGCGCATTCGCGCTGGTGGCGAAAAATGCTTCTTTCACGTTGGCGGCGCAGCGGATGGGGCGTTCATCTCGACTGGTCAGCAAATATGTTGCTGATCTGGAAGAGGCATTGGGCGTGCAGCTTTTGAACCGTACGACACGCAGCGTATCCCTGACAGATGCGGGAGCGACGTATCTGGCAATGTGCGAACCGCTGCTGGATGGGTTTGACGAACTTGAGGAAACAGTCCGAAACGCCCAGAAATCACTGCGCGGCGTAATCCGGATTTCGGCGCCGACCGGCTTTGGCTCGGTGCGGCTTGCGCCGTCTATTGCGGCCTTTGCAACACAGCACCCCGAGGTCGAGATTGACCTGAACCTGTCCGACCGCAGGGTGTCGATCATTGATGAGGGTCTGGACCTCGCTATCCGGATAGGTCCGATGCGCGACAGTTCACTGAAAGTGCGTCAACTGGGGCAAATGCCTTTAATCGTATGCGCATCCCCCGCGTATCTGGACCGCGCAGGCACGCCGACAGACCCACGCGCCCTGGCGACACATGACTGCATTCTTGACGGGAACATGTCCGAGCCTGGTCTGTGGCGGTTCGATATCAAAGGCGAAGATGTGGCGGTTCCGGTAAGTGGACGGTTGCGCGCCAATGCCCCCGCAGCTTCGGCGCGTCTTGCGATGGATGGTGTAGCAATCGCACGATGTCCTGCTTACACAGTAGCTGAGGCTCTCAGGTCGGGTGCTTTGATCGAACTGTTTGCTACTTACCGTGTGGCACCTTATGTCGTCGCCGCTCTTTTCCCGCAAAATCGCCGTATGACGACCCGCGTCAGGCACCTGATCGACCACCTTGCAAACGACGACCTCATCACAAACGCAGGCGCGTGACCGGGCGGGGGTATTTGTCTAAGATCACCTCAGACAATGAATTTGCGGAACGTATTTGCCAAGGCTGCGTTACTTGCCAGAAAAGAGCCTGACGAGAAGATGTCTTGATCCGGCCAAAGCGGCTGCACGACCCCTTTGGCTTCCTGTACCAACAGAATTCCTGCAGCAATGTCCCACGGATCCAGGTTCCGCTCCCAATACCCTTCAAGCCGCCCGGCGGCGACATAGGCAAGATCAAGGGCCGCAGCGCCGTTTCTGCGAATACCGGCACACTCTGGCATAAGTCGTTCAAGGTCCTGAAGGGCAGATTTCAGATAGGTCACACGCCCCCCGGCAGGGACGCCAGTGGCAAACAAAGCTGCGGTCAGATCACCTTCGCCGCTGACCGATATCTGTCGCCCGTTCAAAAATGCGCCGCAGCTGCGTTCAGCTGTGAACATTTCGGCTTTCTGGGGATCGTAGATCAACGCAGCCAGTATATCGTCGCCATCACACAACGCTATGGATATGGCCCAATGGGGAATACCCTTGAGGAAATTCGTCGTCCCGTCCAACGGATCCACCACCCATCGCAAAGCCGTCCCGATGCCCGCGCGCGTTCCAGTCTCTTCACCGAGCCAACCATACTTGGGATAGGTCGCGGTCAGGTGCAGATTGATTTCCGCTTCTGCCGTGCGATCTGCGTCGGATACGAAATCGCCTTTGGATTTTTGCGAAATGTTTAGCGTGTCGCGGGTCTTGAAGGCTTGTTGCAACCCGACCCCGGCGCGAAGCGCGGCCCGTGCCATCGCTTGCATGTGTTCAGACGCCTTGGGCGACAGCCAAGGAGTAACTTCCTGCGGCAACGTCATCTGTTGGAATACCGTATTCTATGGCAGAGGGTCGATGGATCTTCCAGAATAGACCCGTAGTTCTCGGGAAGATCTGCGAAATCAGTTTCACCCGAAATCAATACGTCCAGAACTGGGTCTGCCAACAGGTCAATCGCCTTGGTTAGCCGCTTTTTGTAGTCCCAGCGCGCTCTCATATGTGCGGGGATACGACCGACTTGGCTGCTGATGATCCGCAACCGCCTTTGATGGAACCGGGCACCAAGCGGCACGGTCGTGAGGTGATCACCATACCAACTGGCTTCGATGATTGTTGCTTCGACACCGGCAGCGTTTATTGCTGTCGCCAATCCGCTTGAGGTGGCTGAGGTGTGGATGACCATGTCTGCGTCTTCGGGCACGTTTTCGGGGGTGGCAAAAGCACAACCCAACTGTCCGGCAAGCGCGGCCTTGTCCGGGTTGATGTCCACTATGCAAACCTCGGTTCCGGGCGTTCTGGCACACAGGTATCCGGTCAGCGCGCCGACAACACCGCCGCCAACAATGGTCACTTTGCTGCCTGCGCAAACGCCCGCGTCCCACATGATGTTCAATGCTGTTTCCATATTGGCCGCCAACACGGCGCGGGCAGGAGGAACGGATGGATTGATCGAAATGGCCGCATGTGAGGGTATGCTGAACCGTGTCTGGTGGGGATATAGCGCGAATACAGTCTCACCCTCACGCGGTCCGGATTGAACCGTGCCAACAGCCGAGTAGCCATATTTGACGGGGAAGGTGAAATCGCCTTGCTGAAACGGCGCACGCATGGTGTCATGTTCGCTGCGCGGTACCTGACTGTGAAACACAAGCCGTTCGGTGCCCCGGCTGATGCTCGAGAACAGGGTGGACACTTGTATATGGTCCGGGCCATCAAGGATGTCCGTTTCGCGTATTTCAGTGCTAGCGGCTTTAGTAATCCATAAAGCCCGTGTTGGCGGTTCTGGGTTGGCGGTCATTGTTTATAGTTCAACTTATTCGCGTTAGGACGCATGAGCAGCGGTCCGGCAGGGTAAGGGGTAGGTAGCCACTTGTTCATGTCGAGGTTCCAGTGTGCAGTCAAACAGCACGTCTGTACCCAAACCATAGACGTCCGTCTTAGGCCGAAGGGCCTGCGCCAGGCTAGCGACCGGTGATGTGGTCAGCCCTTGTGGTCCGGCCCCAATCAATAGGGGTGCAACCGCGACATGCAGCCGGGTCAGCAGCCCTGCTTCAAGAAACTGAGCAATCGTGATGCCGCCACCTTCGATCAAGACGCGTTTCAATCCACGCTGACGCAAGGCGCTCAGGATTTGTGCCGGCGAAATCCAATGGGTGCGGGGCAACTTGACCACTTCGATATGGTCAGGACGCGGTGCATCTACCGATTGGATGACTATGCACCGGGCGTTCATGTCCTGCATCAGACCGATATCGTTTGGCATCCTCCCGTTTGGGTCAATGATCACGCGGACCGGATTTTGACCTTTTACGAGGCGAACGGTGAGGCGTGGGTTGTCATGCAGTGCAGTTTTAACGCCGATCACAACCGCATCCGACAAAGCCCGTAGACGGTGTAAATGTACCAGCCCTTCACGACCAGAGATGTCTTTGGCATCGCCCGAAACAGTTGCAATCCGTCCGTCCAGTGATTGCCCGATCTGCCCGATCACCTGACCCGAGGGGTTCGGCTGTGCTAACGCTCCATAGACAGAGATGGCCCGCTTTTCGCCTTCCGTCCAATCCGGATCGCACAGACAACCATGACCCGCTCGAACGGCAAGAATGCGGTCCCAAACCCTGGGTGTTACGTCAATGTCGTGCATTGGTTTCTCCGCATTCTGTATAGAGTTGAGCGACTGTCATCGCGGTACCGATAAGTGGTCAGTGTGCCCAATCGTCCCAAGCGTTTCCGCGACCGCGCCCCGCCTGTCTATTCCCCAATCGAGGGCGTGTTTCTCGCCCGCCTCGTGGGCTGCCTGCGCGATTCCGTCTAAAACTGCGTCATGCAGTTGGGTCTCTTGCGGCCCCAACCGCCACGGGCTTTGTGCGGAAGCAACAGTGTAGCCCACTATTTCGCTCAATTCCGCAAACCGTGACCCGGATAACGGCCCCAGCGCTGGTCCCAAACCTTTGTCGTTCGTCTGGTGCCAGTTGAACGCCCGAGTGACGACACAGTCACGTTCGTCGTTGGGCGTCCAGCTCATTTGGCCATCGTAGTTCAGGGCCGTGTAGATTGGTATGCCCGCTTCGGCTGCACGGAGGATCAGAGCATTGATCCAGCTTTCGGGCATAAGATCGAACAAGGCCGAAGCCGTGATCAGGCCGACGTCCCCGAGCGGCAGATTTTTTACGTCACCGAGATTGCCGACGACGCATTCGGCTTCGGGATGGCGATCACTTGCAATACGCAACAGGGTCGCGTCGTTGTCGAAAAACCGCCAACGCATCTTGGTGAACCCTGCTTGAACAAATGCCCGGGCCGTTGATCCGGTACCACTGCCCAGATCCAGTACAATGGACCCATCTTGAACGCAGCTTGCGGCACTAGCGAGCAGTTTTGGATCGCGGGCCCAGTGATCGGCTGGTTCCCGAAGATTCAGCCAATCCGGTTCAAAGCTGGTTTCAGATGTCTGCTTCATACCACCCACGCGCCACATGGCTTTCGTGCAGCTGCACCCGAATGCGTTTGACGCGGCCATTGTCGCCCAATCCGCTGGTTTTTGCGACCGCCTTGAGTTGATCCCAAATGTGATAGCAAAGAAACTCGGTCGTTGTGATCTTGCCCTTGAACGCGGGGACTTCGTCCAGATTTGCGTAGCGCAGCGGGGCAAGCGTGTTGGCCAGAGCCTCGGTGGCCAAGCCGATATCAACGACCAGACCGTTTTCATCCAGATCTTCGGTATAAAACGCCGCATCCACAACGAAGGTCGCGCCGTGCATCCCTTGCGCGGGGCCAAAAACAGGAGAGGGTAGGGAATGCGCGATCATTACATGGTCGCGGACTTCAACAGCAAACATAGGCAGTCCAGTTCATTTCGTGGGTCCAAAGGGGAAAGGCGGCGCAAGTGGCTCGGCCACCCGTTTGATGACATCGGCGAAATGCCGGGTTGTGTCGTGCCAGCTCGGCAACCCTGCCGACTGTTCCAGTGAAGCATGCGCAGCTTTCGCCAACTGATCCGGGTCTTCCAGCAGGGTGCGCAATTCGGCTGCAAAGGCATCCGGTTGATCGGCGGGCACAAGACGCCCGGCATAGCCAACCGTTTCGGGGACCGCGCCGACTGCGCAGGAAACAACCGGCAGACCGTGCAGCATCGCCTCGCTCAGGACCATGCCGTAGCCTTCGTATCGTGTGGCCAGAGCGAACATACTTGCGCGTCGGTATGCATCCTCGATGGCGGCACCATCGACCTCGCCCCTTAGTTGGATACGATTAGCTAACCCTGCATTCGAGATCTGTGATTGTAATTCTGCTGTATAGTTTGGGTCTTGCGGGCGGCCGATAATCTCCGCCTGCCAAGGCAGGTCGGCTATTTGGGCCAAAGCAGAGATCAGGACGTCGTGGCCCTTACGGGATGACAATAATCCAACGCTCAGGATCAGCGGTGGTGAAACAGGTGCCGAACCAGTCATGGGGCGCAGGAAGCCGGGGCTTGCCACAGTGATCCGATCAGGGGACACACCGAAATCGGCCCAAAGCGTCTCCCCGATATGGGTGCTGGTCACGATGACATGGGCGACATGTTCCAGCACTGCGGCCTCGTTGCGGATCAAATCCTGTGCGCGAGCGGGATCTGTTCCGGTTTCCAGCCCAAGCGGATGGTGGACAAGCGCGATCACAGGTGCGGGAATACTGGCGACACCTTCGGGTGGCATGGCGCCCAGAGCCAAACCGTCCACGATAACCGGGGTAGAGGCAGGAACGGCCCGCAGAGCATTCAGCGCAGTTTCCATGTCATGCGCGGGTGCATTCGGAAAACTGCCGGGCAGTTCCAGATGCGCAGTTGGGCAGCCGACTTGGTTCAACAAATCCAATACGGTCGCGTCATAGATGTAACCGCCGGTGCGCTGGTCTTTGTCTCCGGGTATCGCAAAAACGGCGTTCATGATGCGTTTTCCAAGGGATTTGTGTTCAACTCAGCTTCGGAGGGCATAAAAACAAAAGCAACCGCAGGAAGGGCGGCCAACAGCATCACAGCACCATAGCAGATACCCATCGCGATCCCAGCTTCGGGCGATGCTCCCAGTATGGGAAAAAGCGCGGCGGCGGCACCTTCTCTCCATCCCCAACCGGCGATCGACAACGGAACCAGCATGGCGCACAGGACCAAGGGCAGAACTGTCACGCTTGCCTCAATCGATAGTTCCGTTCCAGTAGCACGGGCGCATGCATAGAGGCCGAATATCAACAGAGCAGCAGCCGTCATGGCATGAGCCGAAATCTCTGGGCGGATCATCGACACAAGGCAGAATTTCGTAAAACGGGCTGTCTTTTGGGCCGACGCCAGCCAGATCAACACACCGAAAGTCAGGGCAATGCCAGCTCCCAGAACCCATCCTGTCCCGCTGGGCCATTCGATCCCGCCTAGCCACAATAAACTAACGGACAGACCGGCAACAAGGACCGCAAACAGAGCCACCTGACCCATGAGCCGCTCGGCCACGACGGATTGCGCGGCGCGTTTCAGGTCGCCATGGTGCCGTGTTCGGATTGCACGGCTGACATCGCCAACGACGCCACCGGGTAACAGGGAATTGGCGAGAAGGGCTAGATAATATTCCTTTAGCGCTGCGCGGTAAGTGATCTTCAGCTCCAACGCCCGCGCGGTTAGCTGCCATCGCCGTGCCATTGATAGGGTGCTGCAATTCAGGGCAAGGATTGCTATCACAATCCAGAACGGCTGAGCTTCGCGCAGTCTTTCCCAGACCTCTCCGGCCGCGCTCCACCACAAGACGACGCCCAACAGCGCGAGTGATCCGAACAGTCGGTACACGCGGCCGCTCATCTCGGTTCCCCCGCCAATTGCCCCGAAGATGTGAAGGCTAACAGGAAATCATCGCGAAACGTATCCATCCGACGCACCGGGCCATCCGCGGCGGGCGCTAGACCGTCAGTCCAGCCCCAGTGGTCAATCAAAGACAGAACATCTGTGGGGCCGATAACATGGATCGGGACATCGCGATTGTCACTGCCAGCCACAAAACCTGCGGCTTGATGATCTCCTGCGACAATAACCAGTGGTGCTTGCTTGCCCAGTTTTGCCACATGTGAAAATACCGCTTGTAAACTGTAATCTACCGCGCGGCGATAGGCGTCCCGCACATCATCGTGATCCTGCCATAACTCGCGCGCGGGGGGACCTTGCTCGGCCATCGGTGTGAAAACGGTTCCATCGCCCAGGTCCTGATCCCTGATCATCCGCGGGATCGGTGTCCATGGCGCGTGGGACGAGATCAGCGCCACTTGAATGAAATCAGGCCGTGGGTCGGGCGGTAGCAAATCCTGATAGGTCGCCAGAGTGAACTGATCAGGCATAGTCACCCAGCCAAAACGTTTTCCGCGATAAGGAATGTCCGCGGCTGCAAATATGTGATCGAACCCCATCACGGCGCTTTCGGGCCAGGCCAGCGTAATCGCAGGCATGATCGCCGCCGTGCGATAGCCGGCATCCCGCGCATAGTGGAACAACCACTTTCGATTGCTGACCAGCATTGCGTTGTAGCGCCCGTTATCCGACGTCCAAAGTCCGGTCGACAAGGCGCCATGTGCCAGCCAGCTTTCGCCACCTGCCGTGGGTGAGGTCAGCCAGCCGCTTTTGACGGACAATCCCGCTTGTGTAAGGGCTGTCTCGGCACTTTGCAGCGTCGGCAGGTGGGTGTCGGAATACAGTGGATTATCAAAGCTCGCGCGGCCATAGCTTTCAATCCAGATCAGTAGAACATCGCGGCCCGAAAGCCTATCCAGTAAACCTTGCGCCTGGCGCATCGGATCTGCCCGCGCCTCGCGACGGAACACAGACAGATCGTCAACGATTGCCTGCATCTCGGTCCCACGCTTGAACACAAGCCGGGATGTCCACGCCGTGCCCGGAGGGCTTTGATCAAAACGCCAATATTTAAGGTGATGCCCGGCGTCCGCCACGGCCCAGGATCCTGTGATCATTATGCCAAGCACCGCAGCCGTCTTCGCCCAAACGGGGGGTGACAGAGCCCCCCAGGCTTTCAACCCAAATCGCAGCAATACGAAATAGATGGCCACCAGCGCGCCGCCTGTCACAGCCATCGCTATGGCCAAGGGCCTGCCAACACTGTCTTGCAACAAGCCAAAACCTGCCTCGATCAAAAATGTATCGACGATTGGATTGAAGGTGCGGTTATACGCGGTGAACGTGGCGTAGTCAGCGAGTTTCATCAGGCTGGCTGCGATCAAAAGGGCCGCCAGAATTGACGCCACCCCAGGAATCCTTCCGAATGCGATCATGAACAAAAAGATCACGGGTAATTCCAGCGGCCAGCGATTCACCGCAGACCAATTCATTGTGCCGGGATGGTTCGGCAGGACCAAAGCGCAAAAGACCAAAAGAGCGCCGAGGACAAGTGCGAAAGATAACCTCATGAGTTGCGGCTCAGCAGCCAACGGATATCCACGCCAAATGAGTAACTCAGCGCGATTGACGCACTGATGGAAATCGGCGCGATCAGAAAGTGAGGTGCCAACGGGCAAATGAGGATCAAAAGTGCCGCGATCTGTACCACGCAGATGGTTTTGCGACGAAAGGATGGCCTAAGCTCTCCTTGCAGTCGGGGTATTGCCCAACCAGCAACAACAAAGGCATAGCGAGCAAAACCAAGGATCAGAACTTCGGCCTGTGTTGTTCCGGATAGCATCAGCCACAGCGCAAGCACTGCACCCAAGGCGGCATCGGTTTCCATGTCGAACCGCGCGCCAAAATCGGACTTCAGGCCAGAGCGACGGGCCAGCCAGCCGTCCAGGCCATCCATCGCAAATGCACTTGTTCCGATACAGAATATCACCCAGCCCGACACAGTGTCGGCGACAAAAAGCGTGCCGAAAAGGAAAGCCACAAGGGCCGCGCGCAGCAAGGTTACGGTATTGCAAAGGCCCAGCAACCTGTGAGGGTACGAAGTTGCCAACCCCAGCCCGGCAAGGGCTGAGGCCACGAAGAACGCAAGCAGAACCCAAAAAACGGTTGGCAGGGTTAACCATGCCAAGATTGTCAGCCCACACCCAATCAAACCTACCTGAAGCCAAAAGGAGGTCAGGGGCGACATCAGCCAGAGAGACTGGCGGTCGGTTGTCACGCGCTGTGACGCTTGGACTTTGGTTTGCGGTGTCATAATCTATTGTGATCTAGCGTAGATTTCCCTTTTGACTAATCTCTTAACAAATGCCGAGCGTCATTATTCAGGTGATCACGAAACCTTGACCGAAGCAATCAATGGTAAATGGTCTGACGCCATGCGCAGATTCGGCGTCGACATAGCCTGTGCATCAAAGACCCCATCAGGCCGATCAGTCATAATTCGGTCCAGAGGCAACAAAGGGCGGCGTGACGGAAAGGTCGCCCGCGCAGGTCCTGCAAGCTTTTGCCCAACAAGACGTCTGTGAAACATCAAACCACCCCACGGCCGCCATTCGTTCAAGTCACCCAGAAGAATTGTCTGCATCTTAGGACGGCGCCGCAAATATTGCCCGATGATACGCATTTGTATGACGCGCAAGGGTTGGAACAGCGATAAATGCGTTGAGAGGATTCGCATATCGACGCCGTCTCGCAGGGTCTCGACCACGACCGCGCCGCGGTGGCAATGCCCCGGAAGATCGACAACATCGCGGTGGGTTACCTCAAGAAGCGGATGAAGAAATAGAATGGTTCCCAGGAACCCGTCGCTTTGCGATCCCCATCGCATCGCATGCTGATCATGCTGGTAAACCAAGCCGGTGTCGGCCTGTATGCGGCGCATGTCTAAAATTCGCGCATGTGGCCGGCACTCGCCATCGGCCTCCTGCAAGGCTAAAACGTCCAGCCGAAGAGGGGCCAGATCAGCAGCGATGGTTCGATGGATACGATCGGGATCAACCCGCTTGTCCGCTCCCTTGGCGCGGTGAATGTTCCAAGTGGCACAAGTTAGACGGGTTAAGCGCATTTAGTTTACTTTGTCGGTGCAGGGCGCGGGCTATATGGTTGTTTGACTAACTTTATCTAGTTCGACAATCGTCAAGGGACCAGCCATGCGCAATATTGCTTTAAGCTTTCTGATCGCAACCTCTCCAATCGCAGCGGCCGCCGAAATGGCAAGCTACGAACTGGACCCCGAGCATACGACGGTGTTTTTTACCATTGAACACATTGGATATGCCGACACGCTGGGGATATTCGGCAATGTGCAGGGTATTTTCGACTATGACACCGAGACGCAGGAATTGGCGAATGTTGAGGTCGCGATCGACGCCAAAAGCGTCAACACCTTTAACAAGGCGCGTGACGGACACGTTAAAAACAAGGATTTTCTGCATGTCTCGGAATTCCCCGAAATCACCTTTGTCGCAGAGACCGGTACAGCCGCCACGGACAATGCGGGCACAGTGACCGGAGACCTGACGATATTGGGCGTGACCCAGCCGGTGACACTGAACGTGAAGTTGAACAAGGCTGAACCCTACCCATTTGGGCACAAACGGTTTGTGCTTGGGCTTTCGATAGAAGCCTCCATCAATCGCAGCGACTATGGCATGACTTACGCGGTCGAGAATGGCCTTGTGGGTGACCTTGTGAACATAAAAATCGAAACCGAAGCTATGCGGATCGAATGACCCGTTTCGGCCTGCACCAAGCTTAAAAATGGTCTCTTTTTTTTGTGCGCGTTTGTGAACGGTGCATCCATTGCGTGCGTAGTCCATGTGCCTAATGTCCTGACCACAGCAAGCATCGCCGTTTGTCACGTTTCGGGCGGCTGCCAGCCAGTGAAAGGACATTTGATGAAATCGTTGGTAAAAGCCGCACTAGGGGCCGCCATAGTTGGCACCTCGTTAGGGACCGTTGTGAATGCCGGAGATATCCAGGCTGGTAGTGAAACGGCCGCGCAATGCGCCGCCTGCCACGGTAGTGCTGGTATCAGTACGGCCGACAACTTCCCAAACCTTGCCGGTCAAAAAGAAGGCTACATCAAAAAGCAGTTGATGGCGTTCAAAACCAAGAGCCGCAAGGATGATTTGATGAACGCCATCGCAGCGAACCTGTCCGATGCAGAGATCGATAATCTGGCCGCTTATTTCGCCAGCCTGCCCGGGGGCGAAGCTGGGGCGGTTGCCAGCAATGACACGGGTCTTGACGGATCGTTGATGGCGTTCCCGAAGGATCATGAAACCACGTTCACCCGTTATCACCGCAAAGACTATGACGACCGTAAACAGGTTCGGTTCTTCAGCGGTAACGATTTGGCGCTTGAAGGGGTCAAGACCGGTCTGCCGTTCAAACCTGGTTCGTATTTCCTGGTCGAGATTTACGACGCTAAAAAAGACGCTGATGGTAATCTGCTAAAGGACGCTGAGGGTAAATTGATTGCTGGCGAGCGTAGGCTCTTTACGGCAATGGAAAAGCGCGACGGTTGGGGGGATGATGTCCCTGAAATCTATAAGAATGACGATTGGCGTTATTCGGTCTTTGAGGTCGACGGCTCGAACAAGGCTGGTGTGAACGAAGCTCCGTGCATGGCCTGCCACAAGCCGCTGACCGAGGATGACTACGCGTTTACCGTTGACTGGGTCGAAGACTTCCACGCGTCACAAACGGCTGGCTATTCGCACAAGATCGTTGAGTAACAGGGCAATCGCCTCACTGTAGATTTCTGAAAACCCCGGTTGAATTGCCGGGGTTTTTTGCTTGTGCAAGGCGCCCAAGGCTATCCCTTTTTCTTGCGCATGCTCAAACCAATGCGTTTGCGCTTGGTATCCACATCGACGACGGTCACTTTGACAATCTGGCCGGTTTTGACCACGTCATGGGGATTTTTGACAAACCTGTCGGCCAACTGGCTGACATGCACCAGGCCGTCCTGATGAACACCGATATCAACAAACGCGCCGAAGGCGGCGACGTTGGTCACGGTGCCTTCCAGAACCATTCCGGGCTTTAGATCGGAAATCTCCTCGACACCTTCGCGGAAAGTCGCTGTTACAAAACTTGGACGCGGGTCGCGCCCGGGTTTTTCAAGCTCGGCAAAGATGTCTTGGACAGTCGGAAGGCCAAATCTGGCATCGACGAATTGCTGCGGTTTCAGCCGTTTCAGGGCCTGTTCATTCCCCATAATCTGCCGAATGTCTCGACCGCAGGCAGAAACGATGCGCCGGGCTACGTCGTAGGCTTCGGGATGCACCGAGGATGCATCCAGGGGCTCTTTGCCGTCCCGGATGCGCAGAAACCCTGCGGATTGTTCATAGGCGCGTGGTCCCAACCGCGCGACGTCCAAAAGTTCGGACCGCGTGGCGAACGGGCCGTTGATGTCTCGATGTGACACAATGGCTTCGGCAAGGCCAGGCCCCAGGCCCGAGACGTGCGAAAGGAGCGGGGCAGAGGCGGTATTCAGGTCCACCCCGACGGCGTTCACGACATCTTCGACGGCGGATGCCAGCGACTGCGATAACCGGTGCTGATCCACATCGTGCTGATATTGGCCCACTCCGATTGATTTGGGTTCGATCTTGACCAGCTCGGCCAACGGATCTTGCAGGCGCCGTGCGATTGAAACAGCGCCGCGCAGAGAAACATCCAGATCGGGAAACTCACGCGCCGCGAGTTCCGATGCCGAGTATACCGAAGCGCCTGCCTCGGAAACCACCACCTTGGTGGGCGCTTTCACTGACTTGGGCAGCAGTTTCAACGTGTCGGCGACAATCTTCTCAGTTTCGCGGCTTGCTGTGCCGTTGCCGATCGCGATCAACTCGATCTGATGCGCTTCGATCAAAGCCAGAATGCTTGTCTGCGTGGCCTTCAGTTCGTTTTTCGGTTGAAACGGATACAGCGTGGTGGTGGCGATGACTTTGCCGGTTGGGTCGACAACAGCCGCCTTCACACCAGTACGAATGCCCGGGTCCAATCCCAGCGTTGCCTTGGCACCTGCTGGTGCGGAAAACAGCAAATCCTTGAGGTTATTCGAGAACACTTGAATTGCGTCATCCTGCGCCCTGCTGCGCAGATCGGCCATCAATTCAACCATAAGGGACAGGGACAGTTTAACCCGCCACGTCCAACCCGCCACCTTGCGAAGCCAGACGTCTCCGGGTGCATCGCTGCGCGTCTGCAAACACGCAGCAACGATGGCCTCGGCGCGCGCCACTCCTGTCTCGGGTTCAGGCGCGATATCAAGTGTAACAATACCATCCTTGGACGCGCGCAGCATCGCCAACGCCCGATGAGAGGGCGTATTCGCCCAAAGCTCGACATGCTCAAAATAGTCGCTGAACTTGGCACCCTCCATTTGTTTGCCGTCGATGACTTTGGACGTCAGATACGCTTCGCGTTGCATGAAGCCGCGTAAATCGCCAAGCAAGCTCGCATCCTCGGTCAATCGCTCGGCGATGATGTCACGCGCGCCGTTCAGGGCATCTTTGGTGGTGGGCACCCCTTCGGTTACATAGCGCTCGGCCAGTGCCTCAGGATTGGCCGAGCGGTTTGTCAGGATCGCATCGGCCAGCGGCTCCAACCCGTTTTCGCGCGCGATCATGGCTTTGGTGCGGCGCTTGGGCTTGTAAGGCAGGTAGATGTCTTCCAGCTGCGCCTTTGTGTCCGCCCGAGTAATGGACTTGACCAGATCGTCGGTCAGTTTGCCCTGATCCTTAATCGAGCCCAGAATCGTTTCGCGCCGCGCTTCAAGTTCGCGCAGATAGGTCAGCCGGTCAGACAGCGTGCGCAGTTGAGTGTCGTCCAACCCACCCGTCGCTTCTTTGCGGTACCGCGCGACAAAGGGAACGGTGGCCCCTTCGTCCAGCAATTTCACCGCAGCACCGACCTGTTCGGAGCGGGCGCTGATCTCTGTGGCGATGGTGCGGGCGATGCGGTCCAAGGGGGCCTCCTGAATATTATCCGGAGGACCTACTTAGCCAGCCATATGCCGAAGGGAAAGAGGCCTTACACCTGAGCGGCTAGCGCCTGCAAATCGTCGTGCAGCGTTTTGGCAATTTCGACGTAACCACGTTCAGTGTTGCGGGCCCTTGCGGCAAAGCGCCTTTGCGAGGGCAGGCGTGCGCCCTGACCGATGATATCGGCGAACAAACGCTCGGCGCGGGTATCATTTGCGGCCAAACGGCCGCCGCTGAACTGGGCCGGATCAAAAGCAAGAATGATCTCGCCGTGATAGGGCGCGCCGCCCGCGCCTTCGGCGTATTCCATGCTTTCAAGGCTGGTCAAATCGTCGATCAAAGGGCCTGCCATCAGCTCGATCATGATCGACAGGGCCGAGCCCTTATAGCCGCCAAAGGTCAGCATTGCGCCCTCCATCGCCGCCTTTGGATCGGTCGTGGGTTGGCCGTCCTTGTCGATGGCCACACCCTCGGGCAGGGGCTTGCCCGCGCGTCGATAGAGTTCAATTTCACCGCGGGCGAAGGCACTGGTGGCAAAGTCGAATGTAAACGGGTCTTGCCCCTGACGCGGCCAACTGAAGGCCAGCGGGTTGGTGCCGAGGCTACCGCGCGTGCCCCCCGCAGGGGCGACCCAGGAATGGCTGGGCACCATCGCCATCGCGGCCAGGCCAACTGCAGACAAGCGCTCGACCTCGGGCCAGAGCGCCGAGAAGTGAAAGCAGCGGTTGATCGCCATGGCGGCAATGCCGTGGGTTCGCGTCTTCTCGATCAGTACCGGCAGCGCCTGTTCGAAGGCCAGCAAGGACATGCCGCCCTGCGCATCCACCCGAATGATGGCATTGTCAGAATGTTCCAACACCGGCGCGACACGCCCATCGATCTTGCCCGCTTTCATGGTGTCGTTGCACATGAACAGGCGGAACAACCCGTGAGACTGGCAATCGTCGATTTGACAGGTCGCAAGCATCCCTGCAATTGCGTTAGCGTGGTCCGTTCCAAAACCGGATTTCGTCAAGATGTTGAGGCTAAGGGCCTTAATCTCGTCCAGTTCCAGTTTGACCGTCTCGTTCATGCCCCGCCCCTGCGCTGTCATTTGGTTATGACAGGCATAGCGCGGCGGGGCAGGTGAGGGAAACGGTTTTGAGCCTTAGCTCTGCGCCTCGTCCTGCAAATAGGCAATCACGTTGGTGATATCTTCCTCTTTCTTCAGGCCGGGGAACTGCATTTTGTTGCCGGGCAGGGCGCCTTTGGGGTCAGCCAAAAAGGCAGCCAGAGTTTCAGGGTTCCAGACCAGCCCTGAAGCCTTCAGAGCATCCGAGTATTTGAACCCTTCCGCTTGTGCTGCTTGTGCACCGACGATTCCGTACAATGACGGTCCAACGCCATTCTTGCCTTCTTTGATTTGATGGCAGGCTTTGCATTTGCGGTAGACTTTCTTACCGGCTTTAATGTCGCC
Organism: Ruegeria sp. D3; assembly: GCF_056534465.1. NCBI lineage: Bacteria > Pseudomonadati > Pseudomonadota > Alphaproteobacteria > Rhodobacterales > Roseobacteraceae > Ruegeria > Ruegeria sp. D3. Next base: position 164,475 of record NZ_JBQFPK010000006.1, on the reverse strand, counting down.
TTCCACCGCAGCGACGGCGACAGGGGTTGCAGCGGCAGCGGGTGTTGCCTCGGCTTTGTTTTCATCCATGTTGAAGAACAAGCGCGCAGTGACCGGTACGGTGCGGGTGATGCCGGGCAGGCTGGCCAGTTCCATCAGCTTGTCGACACCTGTATTCACGCCTGCGTCTTCGGTGCTGATAAACACCATGTCATTGGTCGACACCATAACTGACGTCTCGGATACGCGGACAACGAACATTTCTGCGTCGAATTCCACGTCTGTCCCCACCAGAGTAAGTACTGCTTCGACGTCAATTACCGCGGTTTCGCCCACTCCAAGCGCCTTGACCTCGGCCATGTCGAACTCGGCCTTAAGGGCGGCAGTGCCCGCTTTGCGGAAGACGTGCTCGATCATCCGCTCGTTACGGATGTCGATATTCGTTTCGACCGACGACAGATCGATTTCGATCTCGGCCTTGCCATCTGGACCCACGTGACCGGATAGGTTGGTGAAGGAATTGACCTCGCCCACGGTATCTTTCTTGATGGTACCATACGCCAAATGAGAGTTTTCAGGCGACAGGGTCCAATGCTCGGCCAATACTGGCGTTGCAACAATTGCCGACGCAATCGTGACTGCTTTCAACAGAAGTTTCATTTCTTTCCTCCACGGGTTATGTCAATTCTGACCAGGCGGGCCAGGCTCGTGAATGTCAAACACACACAGGTCACTATTTATTCAATGGTTGGTGCAATTAGTTCCGAACAAGCCGTACGCGGCGCGATACAGACGCATTCAAAACGCGTCTGGCGGTTTGGGCTGGCCTTGTCCGGCGCCTCCGACGTAGCCGACGATTTATTGCAATCCACTTGCCTTCGCGCGCTCGAGCGCCATCATCAAGTGACATCACATGACCGGTTGGACAGTTGGCTGATGACGATCTGCCGCTCGATCTGGCTGAATGAAGTCCGGGCGCGCTCGGTTCGAAAGGCGCAGGCGCTGTCGGTCACACCCGAAGCAGAATTAATTTCGCCTGAAGCTGACTCGGAAACGAATATTTTCGCAGCTGAGGTGTTTACTCAAGTGATGCACCTGCCAGAAGCGCAGCGGGAAACGGTCATGCTTGTGTTCGTTGAGGGCTATAGCTACCGCGAAGCGGCTGCGATGCTGGATGTGCCGATTGGAACCATTATGAGCCGGTTGTCTAACGCCCGGCAGAAACTTAAAACCGTGATGCAGCTAAGTGCTGCAGACGCCGTTCGACGGAGTGGCAAATGAAGTTTTCCGATGAGACGCTGATAGCGTATCTGGAAGGCACAGTGGATGACGACCAGGCAACCGCGATTGAACACGCGGTCCAGGACGACCCTGAGCTCGAGGCGCGCCTTATGGCGCTGGACCCGTTCGCACCTATGGTGCAGGCGGTATTTGAAAAGGTGCCCGCCGAGGCGCCGAAAGTTGAGCTGCCAGAGCCGCAGCCGGTGGAATCTTCGCATTCTTCAGGCGGACCGTGGCGCCTGATGGCCGTTGCGGCTTCGGTGGCAGTTGTCGCTGTGTCAGCAACGTTCTGGACAACCCGGCCTGAACCTCTGGGTTGGGCGCAGCAGGCGGCGATCTATCAGTCGCTTTATGTACCAGACACGATTGCGTCGCTGGACAACTCGGAACAGGCGCTGAAAATGCAGTTCGATTTGGCAGAGGCAGAGCTGGGACGGTCCTTGAACCGCGAAACGCTTGAAGCTTTGCCAGGAATGGAACTGAAACGCGCGCAGGTTTTGTCATTCAATGGCAAACCGCTGGTTCAGGTGGTATTTGCCGACGAACAAGGCCAACCATTCGCCTTTTGTATCATCCGACAAGGTGAGGGTGCCCCCAGTAAGGACGTCAATCTTGCCGAGCTTAGCGGTCTGGCAACGGCGACATGGTCCGAAGGTGGCTATGGTTATATGCTGATTGGCAGCAATCCGCAGACACCTCTGGAAGGGCAGCTGGATATTTTGACCGCAAGTTTCGCCAGCTGATCCATCCGCTGCAGAAACGCCTTGTGAACTGGTGGAAATACCCGAAATATGCCGGGTATGACCACTAAACCTGTCAGGCCAGACCCGGAAGACGACGACTCGCTGGGGCCGCGCAGCATCTATGATGCTGATCCGCCAGAGGAAGACGATCTGTGGTTTCTGCCCGCCGACGCCGAGATTGACGAAGATTTTCTGCCACCGGGCCCGAAGGCCGATCGCAGAACACTGTTCGACTTCAGGGATTGGCGGGCCGCGCAGGCCGAACTCTCCTATGAACTGGCGGATCTTGCGGCAAGTTTCGGGGCTCTGGACGAAAGACTACGAGCGGGTCCAGAGGGATGGACGCATCGGTTGGCACTGATGGATGTTTCGGACCTAGGTTGGTGGACCGGTGACCGGATTGGCGTTGATCGCCTGGCGCTGTGGACAGGGTTGCGGATCGGATCGACCGGAGATGACGTTCAGGCGTTGTTTCGGGCAGGTTGGGCCGTCAGACGCCTGACAACCGGAGCTGGCCCGGCCGAGGGTGGCTGGACCACTGGATTGACCGCATTTCTTGATCGTATGGCGCTTGGCATGGACGAGGTCCCCGAGGCGATTGCTGATTTGGCGGACGTGATGGACGGGGTTGCAAGCTTGCACTCGGTTACGCAAGCAGCGATTGCATTCCACGCATGGCGCGCTCTGTCTCAGGGCATGGGACAAGACACAGAGGCTGCGGTCATTGCGGCCCGACACGCGGCAACGATGGGCCGGGGAGGCGCCCTTTTCATGCCGGTTGCACTGTCTGGGCCGGGTGCTTTGCGTGGGGTTGGAGAGGTCAACGATAAGCTAAGTGCATGGATCAAGGGGTTAGGTCAGGCCGTTTTGGCTGCATTGCTTCACTTGGACCGTGTCAGCGCGTGGGAACTCCGTGCTCGGGATCTGACGTCCGATCTGAGTGGGAAAACCCCGCCAATGCTGCTTGATGTGTTAGCCGCGTGGCCAATGGTTTCGGTTCCTTTGGCCGAAGAATTGACCAAGGCGTCACGAGCGACCGCGCAGCGTAACATTGACCTTTTCGCGTCACGCGGTTTGATCCGCGAGGTGACAGGGCAGGGACGTTACCGTGTCTGGACCGCAGCACTGTAATCCATGATCCAGTTGCGAAAGTCCCGGGCAGGGGGTCGCAAAGCAGATTTGGACGGGTAAATCAGGTGATAGGCTTCTTGCCCCGCGACGTCGATGCCGGGCAGGCAGGGCACAAGGCCCGACAGGGCCATGACCCGGTCGGATGCAGGGGCACGCGCCAACGCAATACCGCCTCGGTTGGCGGACAGCTCAGCCGCCATTATGGAATTGTCGGCAAAGAAAAACCGGGCCCGCCCGGCTGGAAGGCGCAGTGTTTCGAACAGATGAAGCCAGCTGGCGCGATGGGTTGATACTTCGATGAGGGTGAACTGAAACAGGTCCTCTGGGCTATGGATGCGATCCGCGATATCTGGCGGAGCGACGGGGTAAAGGCGTTCGCGCAACAATTCGTCGCCCTCAGTGCCGAAAAGTGTCGGATTACCGAAAACGATTTGAAGATCAGTAAATCGATTGGCAAAGTCTGCCGTCAGATTACCTGTCGTCAAAGACAGGTTGATCCTGGGGTACAGGTCCTGAAAGGCTGGCAATCCGCCGGCCAGAATACCATGCGCAAACAAAAGTACCGACTGAACGTACAAGCGTTGCCCGCGCGTTTCGCCAAAAAGACCCTTGGTCGACGTTTCCAGCATCAAAAGCGATTGCTGGACCGACGGCAAATAGGCGCGACCTGCCTCGGTCAGTGTCACAGAGTGGGGATGGCGATGGAAAAGGGGCGTTCCCAGTTGATTTTCCAGGGCTTTGACTTGCTGACTGACGGCGGCTGAAGACATGTTCAACTGCCCAGCCGCGCGCGCAAAGCTTTCGGTGCGGGCCGCGGCCTCGAAGACACGAAGCCAATTGAGTGATGGGATGCGGGACGACATGAATTCAGGCTAAGCTCAACTTACCCTCACGGGCAAGACACAACATTCTGCCTTACTTCGGATAACGTCTAAGCTTTGAAGACATGCCTGAGAAGGAGACACGCATGTCTGCATTGAATTCCGCGCCGATTGGCAGTCTGACGCCTGAGCAGATAGAAAGCTATTGGGAGGATGGATATCTGTACCCGCTCACTACGTTTTCGGAACAGGAAACGTCCGAGATCAGGGCAGAGTTCGAACAGATCGAGAAAGACTGGCTTGGCGCAGATCTTCCGCTACCCCTGAATACTTATAAACGGGTCAACGCACATCTTGTTATGCCGCTGGCAGCGCGTGTTGCGACGGACCCTCGGGTGCTGGATATCGTTCAGGGTATTCTGGGGCCGGATATCATGGTTTGGTCGGCCGAGTTTTTTGTTAAGGAACCGAACACCCGCCAAACAGTCGGTATGCATCAGGACCTGACCTATTGGGGGATGGGAGAAACGCCGGATCAGGTGACGGCGTGGATCGCGCTGTCTCCTGCAACGTGTGACAGCGGATGCATGGATTTCGTACGTGCTAGCCATAAGAACCCGATCCTGCCGCATAACGACACCTATTCGGATACGAATTTATTGTCGCGCGGGCAGGAGATCGCGGTAGAGGTCGCGGATGAGGATAAAACCCATATCGAGCTGGCACCGGGTCAGATGTCGCTGCACCACGGGTTGACCATCCACGGCTCCGGGCCGAACCGCTCGGATGACCGGCGGATTGGTCTGGCGATCCGTTATCTGAACCCGAATGCTAAGCAATTGGTGGCCGAACGCGATTATGCCCTGTTGGCACGGGGCGCCGATACGCATAGCAATTTTGTGCCGGTACCTGCGCCCGAAACGCTGTTTTCACCCGAGGCGTTGGCGCTTTACGAGCAGGTACGGCAAGATCAGAGAAAGGCCCTGGCCGAGGGAGCAGACAGTTCTGTGCCGCTGTACGCCATTTCTTAAAGCGGCGGTCAGCGGCCCACACCGATATAGGTTTCGAATCCCGATTTCCGGGCGGCCGATTTGGAATAGATGTTCCGCAGATCCACCATTCGGGGGGACTTCATTGAACGTGCCATGTCCGACAGGTTCAGGGCGCGGAACTCATTCCATTCGGTCAACAATACGACAGCATCCGCATCGGTGGTTGCGGTATAAGGGTCGTCGCACCATTCCACGCCCGGCAACAAGGCTAATCCTTCGGCCCGACCCTGCGGATCCACAACCCGAACCGTTGCGCCTCCGCCGATCAGTGCGGGGACAATGGTCAACGAAGGGGCATCACGCATATCATCTGTATTGGGTTTGAACGTAACACCCAGAACCGCGATGGTCTTACCGTTGAAGCTGTCATCGCATACGTCGCGAATTTTCTCGATCATGCGGTGTTTGACGCCGTCATTCACGCGCATAACCGTTTCGGTGATCTGCATCGGATAAGCGTGTTCCTGACCGATCCTCGCCAAAGCAGCGGTATCTTTAGGAAAGCATGAGCCACCATAACCCGGACCAGCATGCAGGAACTTGTTGCCGATACGACCATCCAGACCAATGCCACGCGCGACTTCTTTGACATCACCGCCCACACGTTCGCACAGGCCGGCGATTTCGTTGATGAAAGTAATCTTGGTCGCAAGAAACGCGTTTGCCGCGTATTTGATCATCTCGGCGCTTTCCAGATCCGTCGTCAGGATCGGGAAGTCTCGCAGATAAAGCGGCCGGTAAATCTCGGCCATAACTTCTGCGGCGCGGTCGCTTTCAACGCCAACGACAACACGATCGGGGCGCATGAAATCGTCAATCGCCGCTCCTTCGCGCAGGAATTCAGGATTTGAAGCGACGTCAAAATCTGCATCCGCATTGGCCTCAAGAACAGCCTCGTGCACCTTTCTGTTGGTGCCGACGGGCACGGTCGATTTGGTGACGATCACGGTGTAGTCGGTGACCGACTGAGCAATCTCTTGCGCGGCGGCCATCACGTAGGTCAGATCAGCGTGCCCGTCGCCGCGCCGGGTTGGGGTTCCTACGGCAATGAAAACTGCGTCTGCACCGTCCACGGCAGCAGCCAGATCGGTCGTGAAACTCAACCGCCCTGCTGCTACATTCTTGGCCATCAGGACATCAAGTCCCGGTTCGTAGATGGGAACTTGGCCGGCTTGCAACATCTCGATTTTCTTTTCGGCTTTGTCGACGCAAATAACGTCATGGCCAAAATCCGAGAAGCAAACGCCCGACACAAGGCCAACGTAACCTGTGCCGATCATCGCTATCCGCATTTTTCAATGTCCTTCAACAAAAGACTGTTTAACGCGCGCCAGCATTTCGCAAAGTTCAACGGGTTTCAATGCCGTTTCCTGCCGCCGGGTTGCATTCTGGGTGTTCTTGCTGTTTCTGAGGGTCCTACCAGCCAGATTGAGTTTTGTGGAACGAGACAATGACAAAAACTGCTTTAATAACCGGCATCACAGGGCAAGACGGATCGTATCTGGCCGAGTTTCTCTTGGAGAAAGGGTATGAAGTTCACGGAATCAAGCGCCGCGCCTCGTCGTTTAATACGCAACGTATTGATCATATCTATCAGGATCCGCACGATCCGAACCCTCAACTCCACTTGCACTATGGTGATCTCAGCGACACGTCCAACCTGACCCGAATCATTCAGGAAGTTCAGCCGGATGAGGTCTATAACCTGGGCGCGCAATCCCATGTTGCCGTCAGCTTTGAATCGCCGGAATACACAGCGGATGTCGATGCGATTGGGACGCTGCGATTGTTGGAAGCGATACGGTTTTTAGGCCTGGAAAAGAAGACACGTTTCTATCAGGCGTCCACTTCCGAGTTGTATGGCTTGGTGCAGGAAATTCCTCAGAAAGAAACCACACCGTTCCATCCCCGGTCCCCATATGCCGTAGCCAAGCTTTATTCATACTGGATTACTGTGAATTACCGTGAGGCGTACGGGATGTATGCTTGCAACGGAATTCTGTTCAACCACGAAAGCCCGCGCCGGGGTGAAACCTTCGTGACGCGGAAAATCACACGGGGTCTTGCGAATATTGCGCAGGGGCTTGAGGAGTGCCTGTACATGGGCAACATCGACAGTCTGCGCGATTGGGGGCACGCGAAAGACTATGTGCGGATGCAATGGCTAATGCTGCAGCAGGATGCGCCAGAAGACTTCGTTATCGCGACAGGCGTACAGTACTCCGTCCGTCAGTTTATCGAGTGGTCCGCTGCGGAACTGGGTGTTACGCTGGAGTTCTCGGGTGAAGGCGTTCAGGAAGTTGCGACTGTTAAAGCGGTCGAAGGCGAAAAAGCGCCCGCGCTTAAGCCCGGGGACGTCGTCATGCGTATCGATCCGCAATACTTCCGACCCGCCGAGGTCGAGACCCTGTTGGGCGACCCGTCGAAGGCCAAAACCAAACTGGGATGGGTGCCGGAACTGACCGTTCAGGAAATGTGTTCTGAAATGGTAAGCGAAGACCTCAAGACCGCCAAACGTCATGCCTTGCTGAAAGAGCACGGCTTCGATTTGCCAGTAAGCCTGGAAAATGGCTGAGGTGGGCGCAATGCGGAAAATCTATGTTGCCGGTCATCGTGGTATGGTCGGTGCGGCCATACTACGGCAGTTGCAAGATCGTCGGGCGGCAGGTGAGGCATTAAGCATTGTAACCCGCACTCATGCGGAACTGGATTTGACTGATCAGTCCGCAGTTCGGCACTTCATGGAGACCGAACGGCCCGATGTTGTCGTTTTGGCGGCAGCCAAGGTCGGAGGTATTCACGCGAACAATACATACCCGGCAGATTTCATTTACGAAAACCTGATGATCGAATGCAACGTGATCCATCAGGCGTTTTCAGTAGGAGTCCAGCGCCTGCTGCAACTTGGCAGCTCATGCATCTATCCCAAGGCTGTACCGCAACCGATGCGAGAAGATGCTCTGCTGACCGGAGTGCTTGAGCCGACAAATGAGCCGTATGCAGTCGCCAAGATTGCAGGTATCAAGCTGTGCGAAAGCTACAACCGGCAGCACGGCGTTGACTATCGCTCGGTTATGCCAACCAATCTGTACGGCCCAGGCGATAACTTTCACCCTGAAAACAGCCATGTTCTGCCGGCTTTGATCCGTCGTTTTCACGAAGCCAAGCGGGACGGTCTGGACGAGGTAGTCATTTGGGGAACCGGTAAGCCGCGCCGAGAGTTTCTGCACGTAGACGATATGGCCGAAGCGTCTCTGTTTGTGCTCGATCTGCCACGCGATGTTTACGAAGCGAACACAGAACCCATGCTGAGCCATATCAACGTCGGCTGTGGCGAGGATATCTCGATCGCGGAGCTTGCAACTCTGGTGGCCCGCACGGTGGGTTACACCGGGCGGATAACTCAGGATGTCAGTAAACCAGATGGCACAATGCGTAAGCTCATGGATGTGTCACGACTGGCGGATATGGGTTGGCGTGCGCGGATCACCTTGCAAGACGGCATCCACGAAACCTATGCGTGGTTTCTGGAACAGGCAGATGCTGACTTGCGGGCAAAGTGAAGCTCAGATTACAAAACCTCTGATCAGAACCAGCGTCCTGTGGCGGTTGCGGTCGGAGCGACAGGTGCAGGGTCGGAAACCGTTGATAGTACTTGATAGGAAACATCTGTGGCTGCCGGCGCATCAAACCCGACAAATCGCGAGACCGATCCACCGCTGCCGCTTAGGGCAGGTTTGGTCCCAGAGGCAAAGGCAATTGGAAAGGTCCAACTGTTTTGCCCGCTTGAAAAAATCGCGCCTTCGCCGATGGTGCAGCCTACTGCGCTCAGATTGACTGTACAGATTTGAGTGCCGTCTGCGAAACGAACAAATTCACCATTTGCGTTCGAGCCCCGCTCGATCACCGCGCCTGTCGGCGTGCCAGATGTTTGTGACACAGATCCTAGCACGTTGCCGGGGCTATAGCCAAAATCCGCCCGCATCAAACGACCCGCAGTTACGTCCGAAGCACTGCTTTGAATCGCTGCACCAGTTGCAATTGCCGTTGTCGGATCGAAAACAAGGGCATCTGTCCATGTATTCCCATCTGCCGAAACTTTGATCGAAAAACCAGTTGAGCCTGCCAGTCCCATTTCGGCGTGACCGGTCCAGTTGGATTGAAACAAAAGCGAAGCGGTATCCCCCGCGCTTGCCTTGTTGATCTTTAACTGGTGGCTATTGCCCTCATGGCTTAGCAATGTGGCAGAAGAACGAACCGAGAGGCGGTTTGTTGCGTCCGAGGTCGTTGCGACGCCTATCCCGTCCAGATTCTGCGTTGCCCCTGCCGGCACAACCCAATCCGAGCCCGTCCAGACTTTCACACGCCCGGCGCTGATGTCCCACGCTCTCCAGCCAATATCTGGCGCTACAAAGTGCCACGCATTATCCAACCATGCCGCAAGCATGTTTTCCTGACCTGACCATTCACCAACCGGAGCTTCACCCACGGCATGAACTTCACCCTGCGCTGGGGCCACTGGTGGGTTTGATGCACCGGTTGACACGACGCTTAATTGAACAATCACATCCAATTGCCGTAAGGCTTCGTTATGAGTGACGTGCTTTTGTGCTTGCGAGGGTTGAATGAATGGTAAATCCAAGCGGGGTGAAACTTGTGGCATTGGGGCGTGTCCTCCTGAAGATGCTGGTCCGACAATTGCTTTGCGCGCCAAACTGCCATCAAATGGATGAATCCACGCTAAGCGGGCAGAACGCTTCCGAAAGAAAGTGGTAAGTTTTCTGTCAGGTTGCCCGAAAAAGAAAAGGCACCCAAAACCGGGTGCCTTTGTACTGAGATAATGGGGCGGAAATTATTGGGCTGCTTGGTCAGTCGCCATCGTATCGTGCAGATATTCCCGCAGGTCGTCGCGCAGATCGGGTCGGGCCAATGCAAAAGCCACGGTTGCTTGTAGAAATCCAGCCTTCGAGCCGCAGTCGAAACGTTGTCCTTCGAACTTGTGCCCAAATACTGGCACACCATTTCCGATATCCTCGGCAATCGCGTCCGTCAGCTGAATCTCACCACCGCTGCCTTTTTTCTTCTGGTTCAGATTATACAGAACCGATGGGCCCAGAATGTAGCGGCCGATCACGGCGAGGTTCGAAGGTGCCTCATCCGGTTTGGGTTTTTCGACCATGCCACGGGCGCGGACAACTTGTCCGATATTCTCACCTACGTCCAAAACACCATAGGAGCTGGTTTTTTCCTGAGGAACCTCCATCGCAGCCACCATGTTTCCGCCGGTTTCCTCATAGGCTTCGACCATTTGCTGCAAGCACGGTTTGTCCGCGGCGATGACGTCATCAGGCAACATGACGGCAAAGGGCTCATCCCCGATCAATCGGCGAGCACACCACACAGCATGGCCTAGCCCCAAGGCTTTGTGCTGCCTGATATACGCGATTGCGCCACTTTCCATGTTGGTTTCATCCAGCACTTCAAGCAGCTCGTCTTTGCCCTTGGCCTTGAGTTCTTGCTCCAGAATATGGTTGTGATCAAAATAGTCCTCAAGCGCGGATTTGCCGCGCGATGTGACAAAGATGAATTCCTTGATGCCAGCCGCACGCGCTTCGTCAATTGCGTATTGGACCAGCGGACGATCGACCAGAGTCATAATCTCTTTGGGGACGGATTTCGTCGCAGGCAGAAAGCGGGTACCCAGTCCCGCAACCGGGAAAATCGCTTTGGTAACCTTGCGTACCATTGTACCTCTCAGTTTTTAAAATTTGCACCGAAGTCCAGAGGCTTCGGAACGTTGTCTTAGGCCGTGAACCCGGAATGTTCAATGACATCGCGAGACCGCTAGGGAAACAGGAGAAATCGTGCCATCCCAATACAGGGAAGTCAAAACGATCCATTGTCACATGCGAATGAAACCTTACCTTTCGTGCTATTTTAGGAAACTAATTTACATTTTAGAGCGAGATAGTTTCCAAAAAAGCGCCTAATTGATGGAAAAACAGGCGGGTTGGTTAATACCTCAAAGCCAGAATCTGGCTTTGAGGTTTGTACTATGCATTGGCCACAATGCTTTCCAGTGGATCATGTTCCGCAACGAAGTGATCGGGCTTAATTTCGTTAAGTTGCGGGACATAGTCCTCTTGGCCAGCGGACAGGCGACTGGGGAGAAACCGCAGGGCAGCCTTCGGATCCATCGGCGAGGGAAGCTCACCGGGGATTTTCAGCCTTTGGCGGCTCCGTTCCACATCTGGGTCAGGGATCGGAACAGCCGATATCAGAGACTTGGTATAGGGATGGATCGGATCAGAGCAGATCACCTCGCCATCCCCCAGCTCCACGATCCGACCCAGGTACAACACCATGATCCGGTTCGACACGGCACGTACCACCGACAGATCGTGGCTGATGAAGATCATCGAAAGGCCGAACTCCTGCTGCAACTCGCGCAGCAATTCAACGATCTGCGCCTGAATGGACACGTCCAAGGCCGAGACCGCTTCGTCGCAGATGATCAGCTTGGGTTTGTTGATCATCGCGCGCGCGATGCCGACCCGTTGGTTCTGACCGCCTGACAACTCGTGTGGATAACGGTTGATCATGTTGGCGTTTAAGCCCACACGCTCCATCATTTCGCTGACCATCTGCTTGCGCTCGCGGTCCGTCAGATCAGGGCGGTAGGTCTTGAGCGGCTCGGCGATCGAAGCCGAGATTGTCATGCGCGGATCGAGGCTGGCCAATGGGTCTTGAAAGACGATCTGCAAGTCCTTGCGGTACTTGTTCAGCTCGGCGCGTTTCAGACCCACAATAGGATTGCCCAACCAGCTGACATTTCCGCCACTGGGTTCTATCAGTTGCAACACGGCGCGCGCCAGCGTGGACTTGCCGCAGCCGGATTCGCCCACAACGCCCAGAGTTTCACCCTTGCGGATGTCAAAGCTTACGCCATCGACGGCTTTGAGTGGCACTTTGCGCCCGAACAGCCCGCCTTTGACGTTGATCGGGAAATGCACCTTGACGTCATCGACCTTGAGCAGCGGTTCTTCGACCTTCTCCAACGCCTTGGGCGCATCGCCCGCATCAATGCGTGGCATCGCCTCGAGAAGGGTGCGGGTATAGTCGTGCTGCGGGTTGCGGAAAATTTCGCGGGTGTCTCCGGCCTCAACAAATTCGCCCATGCGCATGACTTGAATACGGTCGCACATACGGGCGACTACGCCCATATCATGGGTAATCAGGGCAATCGCGGTGCCTTCGTCCTTTTGCAGGCGCACCATCAGGTCAAGAATGTCGGCCTGAACGGTCACGTCCAGCGCCGTTGTCGGCTCATCCGCGATCAGCAGTTTGGGATTGCACAGCATCGACATGGCGATCATCACGCGTTGGCGCATCCCGCCTGACAGCTCGTGCGGGTATTGATCCAGTCGCCGCGCGGCCTCGGGGATGCGGACGCGGTTCAGCCAGTCCAGACAGCGAGCCCGCGCTTTGGAACCCTGCAGCCCCTCATGCACCTGCAGAACCTCGCGCATTTGCTGGCCGATGCGCAGATGCGGGGTCAGCGCGGTCAATGGGTCCTGAAAGATCATGCCCACGTCTGAGCCACGGATCTTGTTCAGGCGGTTGATGGGCAGGTTCAGGACTTCGGTGCCGTTCAATTTGACTGACCCAAGCGCCCGACCAGCAGGTGGCAGCAAGCCCATGGCCGCCATGAAGGTTTGGCTTTTGCCCGACCCGCTTTCACCCACGATGCCAAGGCATTCGCCGGGGTTTATGTCGAAACTGATGCCTTTGACGGCCTCGACCACGCCATCGGGCGTGTCGAACTGGACTTTCAGGTCTTTTACGGAAAACAGACTCATATCAGCGATCCTTTGGGTCCAGAGCGTCACGCAAACCATCCCCGATGAAGAACATCGTGATGATGATGGCGACGTAGAATGTCAGCGGGAACATCAATTGCCACAGGGTGCCATACCCCATGGTTCCCGCCCCTTCCGCGATGAGACGACCCAGCGAGGTGTACGGTTCTGAAATCCCCAGCCCAAGGAACGAGATAAAGCTCTCGGTCAGGATCATTTCAGGCACCAGAAGCGAGGCATAGACGATCACCACGCCCAGCAAGTTGGGCAGGATATGGCGGTACATGATCGTGAATTCGCTGACGCCTGCGGCGCGGGCGGCCTCGATAAACTCACGGTTTTTCAGGGTCAGGGTTTGACCCCGTACGATCCGCGCCATGGTCAGCCAGCCGACCGCGCCAAGTGCGATGAACAGCATGAAGAAGGATCGACCTGCCACGACTAGCAGCAGAATAATCACCAGAGTTGCCGGGATCGCCAGCAAGATGTCGACAAAGCGCATCATGACGCTGTCGGTCCGGCCACCGATATAGCCTGCGGCGATACCATAGCAGGTGCCCACGATTAGCGCCGTGGCCGCCCCGATCAGACCGACTAACAGCGATGTGGTGGTGGCCTGTATGACGCGGCTGTACAGATCGCGCCCTAGATCATCGACGCCAAAAAAATGCCCCGTCTCAACCGAGGGCATCCCCATGCCACGAACGTCACCCATGACGTTCCAGTCGATCTCTTCATTGTTCCAGACCGCGAAATAGGGACCGATGATGGTGAACAGAACGATCAGCGCTAGAATGACTAGGCTGGCCATCGCAGCCTTATTGCGCACAAAACGCATCCGCGCGTCCTGCCACAGTGAACGCCCCTGAATGACCGTGTAATCGGTGATATCTTCGGCCAGGTGGGCGGCTTTTTGAGATTTTCCAAGCATGGTGCGCCCCTTAGTACCGGATTTTCGGATCGAACCAGGCATAGGCCAGGTCGGTAAAAAGGTTCACGACGACGGTCAGCGCGCCATAGAGGATCGTGACCCCCAAAAGTACCGCGTAGTCGCGTGAAAGGGCCGAGCCGACATAGGCTTGCCCCAGACCTCCGGTCGAGAAATAGATGTCCACGAAGACCGAACCGGTCAGAACATAGACGAAGACCGGGCCCAAATAGGAGACGACGGGCAAGAGCGTCGGTTTCAACGCATGGCGCCAGATCACGGTTCTGGTCGGCAGGCCCTTGGCCCGCGCGGTGCGGATGAAGTTCGAGTTCAGAACCTCGAGCATCGACGAGCGTGTGATCCGCGCGATCGAGCCGACATATGAGGTCGCGAGCGCGATGACGGGCATGATCAGGTATGGCCATTGCCCCCCATTCCAGCCACCGCCCGGCAACCAGCCCAACCACAGGGTAAAGGTCAGGATCAGGATCGGGCCCATGATGAAGTTCGGCAGCGCCTGAGCTGCAATGCCCAGACCGACAGCGAAATAGTCGATCCAGCTATTGTGCTTGATGGCTGCCGCAATCCCCAGGCCTACGCCAATCGTGGTAGCAAACAGGAACGACAGCGATCCATAAGTCAGCGAGATCGGGAAACCTTGGGCGATGATGTCGTTTACATCGCGGTCCTTGAACTTGAAGGATGGTCCGAAATCGAAATGCACCACGATGTTATAAAGATAGTCCCAAAGCTGCTTCCACAGCGGCTGGTCCAGCCCATAGCGTGCCTCGATATTGGCCAGAACCGCAGGCGGCAGAGGCCGTTCCGAGGTGAAAGGCCCACCGGGCGCGAAGTGCATCAAAAAGAAACAAGCGACGATCAACAACAAGATCGTCGGAACGGCGACCAACAGCCGCCGGATGATATAGGCAAGCATTTCATGCCCCCAATTATTGGCTGTGCCCCAAAAGCGGTTCTTGGGGCACAGCGGGATCTAAAGGTGATTACTCGGCTGTTTTGTAGAGGTTTTTGGAGTACCAGTTCTGCTCTACATTATTGACCGGCCAGTTCCCCACATCGCTGTCCATCATGTAGACGCCAGCATAGTGATAGATCGGGATGACGGGGGTCTCTTGCGCGATGATACGCTCGACCTCGGTATAAAGCGGCGCGGCATCGTCCGCGGTTTTGGCAGAGGCCAGCAGTTCATCAACTTTGGCGTTGTTATACTTGCCGTCGTTATAGCCCGAATCCGACTGCAACAGGTCCAGGAAGGTCGAGGCTTCGTTGTAGTCGCCACACCATGCGCCACGGGCCAGATCGAAGTTCTGGTTGCCGCGCTCTTCCAGGAACACTTTCCATTCCATGTTGGCCAGCTCGGCGTTCACGCCCAGTTTCTGTTTCCACATCTGGCTCAGCGCCACGGCAACTTTCTTGTGGGCCTCTGACGTGTTGTAGACCATCTCAAAGCTCAGCGGATTGTCTGCGCCATAACCGGCCTGGGCTAGCAGTTCCTTGGCCAGTTCGTCCCGTTCGGCTTGCGACATCGACGCCATTTCGACGTCCGGAACGGTGAAGCCTGCGGTTGCTTCGGGCGCGAAAGTATATGCCTGCGGCTGACCGCCTGCCATGATGTTCTCGGTGATGATCTTACGATCTACGGCAAGCGACAGGGCCTGACGGACATTCGGGTCTTTGAACGCTTCCGGACCACCTTCGGACAGGTTGAACGTGTAGTAATAGTTGCACAGACGCGGGAAGCTGATCGCCTCTTCCGGGTGCTCTTTTTGCAGGCGCGGGAACTGGCCTGCGGGAACTTCCGTGCGGTCCAGTTCACCGGCCAGATAGCGGGTCAGGGCCACGTTTTCATCGTTGATGACCAAGGCCACTACCTTTTCGATGATCGTGTTGTCATTGTCCCAGTACATCTCGTTACGCTCGCGGACCGAGCGTTCCTGCGGCAGATGCTCGGTAAGAACATAAGCACCGTTCGACACGATGTTGCCGGGCTTGGTCCAGGCGTCGCCGAACTCCTCAATCACTTTCTGCGGGGCAGGGAAGGTGGTCGCATGCGTGGTCATCTGCGGGAAATAGGACAGCGGTGCGCTCAGCTTTACTTCCAGCGTGTGGTCATCGATGGCCTTGACGGCCAGATCGTCAACCGGCTTTTCGCCTGCGATAATTTCAGACGCGTTTTCGATCGACATCAGTTCCATGTACCATGCATAGGGCGAGGATAGAGCGGGATCGACGGCGCGTTTCCAAGCATAGACGAAGTCGCCTGCCGTAACCGGATCGCCGTTGGACCACGTAGCGTTGTCTCGCAGGGTGAAGGTGTAGACATCTTTGGCGTCATTCGTGGTAAAGCCCGTTGCTACACCTGGAACCAGATTTCCGTCTTCGTCCTGGTTCATCAGACCTTCGAACAGATCGCGGACGATCTCGGCGCCCGAAACATCCTCAACTACCTGCGGATCGACCGAGCTGTGCTCGTCCAGAATGCGATATGTGAACGTCTGGTCATCGGCCAGCGCTTCACCCGTGGTCGGGTGGGTCCCGGCGGCAAAAGCCGCGCCGGTGATCATGGTCGAGGTCAACAGACCTGCTAGCGAAGTTCGAATATATTTGTTCATGTTTGTATTCTCCCGTTTTTGGGGGCGACACACGCATAGCCCGTCAGAGCGGTCGCTGACCTCTCTGATTGTCCGGCTCGGATCGAGCTCGGGACGGGTTCACAGTTTGCTTTGTCAGATCGCAATGAACACCGCGTCGCAGTCTTTCGGTTGCAGTCGGAAACGTGGTTGCGAAAGTCGCCCTTCACTGGGGCTGACGTTGGCATTATTTCAAAAAAGGTTAAAGCCTTTGCCTGCAAATTGGGCAATCTAACGTCAATTGTGAATGAAAACGGGTCCTATCCGGCAATAAAATAATTTAGCGCAGGCGCTTCTTGACACTTTTGTGAAGCTGCTTGGAAACAGGTTGACGCTTTACGCTTGGTAATGGCTCAAGCATAGCCTGTGAAAACAGCGAATCGCTATTTGGCCAGAGTCGCTTTCATTGAAGCCGCGGGGAAACAGGTCGGGATACGGCCAGTTTGTTCCTGCCACCTACCGATAGAACGGCGCGTCTTGAATCCAGGTAAACCATCCGCTCCGCCCACGTCGTGCCCTTGAGCTTCTAATGCTTTCTGCATTGCTACAATGTCTGATCGGTAAAGCGGGTCTATCGCACCCCAACGTCCCTTGAAGTCGCCGATTTGGTACTGGATGCGATCGCTTACGTGGCCGACAAACAGTGCATACAGATCGCTGTTGTTGTATCGCTTCAGCACATAGAAATTTGGTGTAACCAGAAATGCTGGTCCGTTTCGACCAGCAGGCATCATCAGATATCCTTCTTCGGGCAGTTCATGCTGTGGGAATGGTTTCCCCGACACTCGCTGAATGCCCAGTTTAGCCCAATCACGAATAAGTTTACCCTGATCAGGCCCCTCGTTTGCGCAGGACACAGATAGGGGAACCGTGACTTCAAATCCCCAATCGCGGCCCGGCACCCAGCCATGCCGCGCAAGATAGTACCCAATTGACGACAAAGTATCGTCAACCGAGGTCCAGATGTCTGCGCGTCCGTCTCCGTTTCCGTCAACCGCATGTTCAAGATAATTCGAGGGCATGAACTGGGGTTGCCCAAGAGCTCCGGCCCAACTGCTTTTCATCCTACCAGGTGGGGCGTGGCCCGCCTCGGCAATCTCGAGCGCTGCGATCAGTTCTTTGGTGAACAGTTCCGTCCGCGTGCTCATAAACGCTTTGGTAGCCAGAACCTGTATGGCGTCATGCCGGATGGGCACTTGACCGTATCCGCTTTCTCGTCCCCAAATAGCCAACAATATGCGGGCAGGGACACCGGTTTCAGTTTCAACTCGGGCAAGCACCGCGCCATGGCGGCGGGCCATCTTACGCCCAACCGAGGTTGCACCTTGCACTGAGCCAGGGTTGAAATAGCGGGCAGGCGCACCGAATTCGGCCTGTTTCTGTTGCGTCGGCTGCACCCTGTGTGTTCCGGGTGGAACCAGGTCGGGAAGATCCCAGTTGAGCATCACACCGTCAAATGCTCGCTGAAAAGTGTGTTTTGAAACGCCCTTGGCTTTTGCGTTCGGCCATATGGTTTCATCAATCCACGCTTGAAATTGGTGTTCGATGGCAGCGCGGTCCTGAGCCCGCGCAACAGTCGTGCAAAGTAGAAGAGCAAGAAAACAAACAATCCAATGCATTTCCGAATTGTCTCAACCTACGTGGTTCGCAAGTCAATAGTTCGTTTGTATAAGGCAGGGGTTGATCGCAAAGGAATAAGAACAATTTGGGGTTTTGGAAAACTCTTGAGAAATCGCCCGACTCTGTTGATAGTTCAGCCAGACCATATGCCGTAGGAGGGCGAACAGGCGTGGCCCATTTCAGAGTGTCATCCGCTGTGTTGCCAATCGCTGCATTGGTTCTGACCGCGGGGTTGTTTGCACATGTGGCCCATGCTGCCGACAGTTTTCTGGAGCCGCAAGGCCCCATCGCAGCCGTTCAGAAAACACATCTGGTGCGAGCAACGCTGTTGATCCTGATTGCTGTTGTGCCGGTTTTATGCCTCGTACCTTTGATCGCAATCAGGTATCGGAGGCGCAAACAAAGTCAGTCAGCTTATGCCCCGAACTGGGACTTTTCGGCGCGTCTGGAGTTCTTGATGTGGGGCGTTCCGGTCGTGATCGTCGCGGTCTTGTCTTTCTATCTGTGGAAGGCAACTCACCGGTTGGATCCTTATGCAAACTCATTTGGTGAAGCGCCTGCCATCAATGTGCAGGTCGTAGGCTTAGATTGGAAATGGTTGTTTATCTATCCTGACCACGGCATCGCCACTGTGGGAGAGTTCGGGATACCTGTAGGGCAACAAGTCGCGATAACGTTGACGACTGACACCGTTATGCAGTCTTTCATGATCCCTGCGTTAGCCGGCCAGATTTACGCGATGCCGGGAATGACCACTCAACTGCATCTCGTCGCCAACACGCCAAAGACCATGCAGGGTGAAAACACGCAGTACAATGGCAGGGGCTTTACCAAGCAAAAATTCCTGACACAGGCCATGCAGTTGCAGGATTTCGATACGTGGGTAAACAGCGTGCGCGCCAACGGTATTCCGCTAACAACCGAGACCTATAAAATACTGGCAATGCGCACCGACAGGGACGAAGTTCAGGCTGCGTTGGGCACCGCGACGATGCCTCTGAACGCCTTGTATTTCACACTGGATGACGGCGACTTGTTTCATTCTATTCTGCACCGTTACCACAGCGGTCAACCTTTGTCGGCAGCGCAACAGCCCGGGACCGTTTCATATGGTCAGGAGAGCGGGCAATGACGATTGAGTACAGCGGAATATTCGGCCGTCTGAGTTGGGAATCTTTTCCGATTGCGGGGCTGATCCAGTCTCCGAACGCCAATGAGATTGTCGCCAACGCCGCCGCCGCGATTGTGATAGTCGGAGCAATAGCCGTTATCGGCTTACTGACTTGGTTTCGTCTTTGGGGTCCACTGTGGCGCGATTGGCTGACCAGCGCAGATCATAAGAAAATCGGCATCATGTACATCGTCTTTGCAATCGTCATGTTGGCTCGGGGCGTTCTTGAAGGTGTTGTGATGCGCGCTCAGCAGGCCGCAGGCCCAGGTGAAGGTTTTCTGGAAGCTGAACACTTTGCCGAACTGTTCAGTACCCATGGCACAATCATGATTTTCTTTGTCGCGGTTCCTTTCGTTTTCGGCATTGCGAATTTTTTGGTTCCCCTGATGATCGGTGCACGAGATGTCGCCTTTCCGGTCATGAACCAGATCAGCCTTGGTCTTACGGTCTCCGCAGGCATGATGCTGATGGTGTCATTGGTGGTCGGAGAGTTCTCGACCGGTGGCTGGACGGCCTATCCACCCTATACTGGTGCAGCCTTTAACCCCGGCATAGGACCGGACTACTGGATCTGGGCCATTGTTGTGTCGGGTATCGGAACAACTCTGACAGGCATAAACTTCGCGGTAACGATCTATAAATTGCGCGCGCCCGGTATGACCTTCATGCGTCTGCCGATGTATTGTTGGACGATCATCTGCAGTTCGATCCTGATCGTTTTCGCAATGCCACCGCTTAGCGTGGCGGCTCTGATGTTGGCGGCGGATCGATACCTGGACTTCCATTTTTTCACCAACGACCTTGGTGGGAACATGATGAACTATGCCAATCTGTTCTGGCTGTTCGGCCACCCCGAGGTCTATCTGCTGGTCCTTCCCGCGTATGGGATTTATTCCGAGATTTTCGCAACCTTTTCGGCCAAACGACTGTACGGCTACAACTCGCTTGTCATCGCCACGATGTCGATCGCGGTTATGTCGTTCACGGTTTGGCTGCACCATTTTTTCACGATGGGTCAAAGCGCGCTGATAAATGCGGTGTTTGGGATTGCTACGATGCTGATCGCTATTCCGACCGGAGTGAAGGTTTATGACTGGATGGCCACACTGTTTCGGGGCCGAATCCGTTTCTCGGTCCCGATGCTGTATGGCCTCGCATTCCTTATGCTGTTTGTGATTGGCGGCCTCAGTGGCGTTCTTCTGGCTAATCCAACGTTGGATTATCAGGTTCACAACACGCTGTTTCTTGTCGCGCATTTCCACAACGTGTTGTTGCCCGGGGTGTTGTTTGGGTTGCTGGCTGGATATAACTACTGGTTCCCCAAGGCCTTTGGGTTTCGTTTGAACGAAGCTTGGGGGCGATTGACGGTTGTTCTGTGGACAGTTGGGTTCATGTTGACCTTTTTGCCGCTGTATTTCGTCGGTCTGATGGGGATGCCCAGACGGTCTTTCAGTTGGGAGGACCCCAGCTTCCACCCCTATATGATCGTTGCGGCGCTTGGATCACTGGTGATCCTGTCAGCATTGCTGGCGGTCGTTGCGCAACTATGGATCAGTATCAGAGACCGCGAGAAAACACGCGTGCCGGTTGGCGACCCATGGGATGCCCGCACACTGGAATGGTCGACGCCGGCGCCGCCGCCGCCTTACAACTTCGCTATTATCCCCAAGGTGACCGAGCGGGATGATTTTGCTGCGGCCAAGGAACGAAACGAAGCTTACCCGCGGCCTGAGACTTACGAGGATATTTTGCTGCCGCGCAATACCGCGATCGGTTTCGTTTTGTGTGTTTTCAGTGGTGTTTGGATGTTCGCGCTTGTCTGGTGGATCTGGTGGTTGGCCGCGTTGATGAGCGTCCTTATCGTCGTGGCGTTCATCGCCTGGACGTTCCAAACGGACACCGAAGAGGTCATACCGGCCACCGAGGTGCGCAAACAGCATGAAGCATGGCTTGAGATTGTGCGCAATTCGGACCCTGTCAATCGCGACCATGAATGCACACCTGAAAACCGTGGTCTTGCGCGACCAGATATGGAGGCCGCAACATGAAGCGCGCTCCAACCCATAGTTACCCTGGATTGAACCTGGGCCGCAGGCATCCCGAAGCGGACAAGGCCAGTGAAGTCGTCACATTCGGTTTTTGGGTCTTTCTAATGAGCGACCTTGTCTATTTTGGTCTGATGTTCGCGATCTACATCACCATGATAGATGCGCAGGCCAGTGGACCCGGTCCGCATGAGCTGTTCAACCTTAAGAGCATTTTTGCCCAAACGCTCATCTTGCTAACGAGCAGCTTGACTGTGGGGCTGGCGATGCTGGCCCTGAAGTACAACCTGCCACGCTCACGCATTGTGATGTGGTTTGGCGTGACGCTGGTTCTGGGGTTGAGTTTTCTGGTTCTTGAAATGAGTGATTTTGTGGCGATGGCTGAAAAGGGAGGCATTCCCCAACGCAGCGGGTTTCTGTCCGCTTTCTATGGCCTCGTTCCACTGCACGGCCTGCACGTTGCTGCCGGTTGCATCTGGTTGATCGTGCTTGGCATCCAGCTTCGCGTTTTTGGTCTGACAGACCTGCTTATGTCGCGGGTCGTGCGGTTGGCCTTGTTTTGGCATTTCCTTGACCTGATCTGGATCGGGATCATCACGATCGTTTATTTCGGAGGGCTTGCCTATGGATAAGCGCAGCGAAATGCACCGTCGGGAACGCCGTCGTTATCTTATAGGATATGGCGGCTCACTGCTGCTGACCATTTCTGTCTTCTTGGCAGCGTTTGTCTTCGGTATTGCGACCAAGGGCGTTTATTTGACGATTGGATTGCTGGGGCTTGCGCAATTGATTTTACAGCTGGTCTACTTCCTTCACATTGATCGCAGGCGCAGTAGTCGTGAAGATTTGGATCTTGTGTTGTTTTCAACGCTGGTTTTGCTGATCATTATAGTCGGTACAATCTGGATCATGGGAAATTTGGCGGTGCGCATGCACACGTTTCCAATGTAGTGGCCAAGTTGGAAACGTGAACTCTTCGGTATTCAAAGCCTTGCCAACAAAAGACCAAATCCAAGCGCTATCCAGCACAAGGCAAGGCTGAGGCATATGTTGCCCGCAGCCAGGGCAAATGTGTTCCTGCGCCGCAACTCCAGCGATTGATAAGCAAAGCTTGAAAAGGTCGTGAAGCCACCGCAGAACCCGAAAACAAGGTTTTTCTGTTCCTCGCTTATCTCAGTCACTCCGCCGAGGTACCCGATCCAGAGGCCCAGAATGAAGCTTCCAGCAACATTTACGATCAACGTCGCAAAAGGCAGATCGTGATTGATTTTCAAAGCCACCCAATGGCGCAGGACCGCACCTAGACCCCCGCCTAAACCAAACATTATATGCTGGTAAAATTCGCTCAACACCCGGACCTCGTGTTGAAAACGCGGCGACCTATTGCTTCGCCCGCGAGGGCGGCAATTAGGCCACATGCGATCTCAAGTACGGCAGCCATTACGGCGTACCAGGGGTTTATAGCGGCCAACATGTCTAAGTCTGCAACAAAAGAGGAAAAGGTAGATAGCCCGCCGCAAAACCCGACAGCGCCAAGGTGCAGGACATGGGCATGTACGCGGTGTCTTATGGAATATAGCCAGCCCAAGACAAAACAGGCGGCAATGTTAATCCCGAAGGTTGTTGTTAGGATCCGAATGCCGGGGATCTCTAAAGAAAAAGCCTCTCGAAACAATGACCCTGCTGCGCCACCCACGAAAACAGCCAAAAACATCCACGCTGTGGCTGAAACCTTCGGGTGGGTAGATTTTTGGGCCAATGATTTCGTCCGTTTCAAGCGTGCGAGTTGGATACCGTGTGACTAAAGTAGGATCAACTATGAGCCGACCTGAAGCCCTGCCCTCAAAATCATCGTCATCTAAATGCACTGATACAATTGCTTGCAATCAAACGCCAAATGCCCCCACGATTTGATCGAACCGCCATCTGATTTGGAGAGCTAGGATGATCGTCCGCAGACTATTTTATTTTCTCAGTTATGTGTGTCTGCCGCTGACGGTTGTTTGGGGACTCTTTTGGCCTCCTGCGCATTGGTTGTTGATATTCTTGGTGCCATATTCAGTGATCGGGCTTTATGACGTTCTGACCACCAAGCACAATGTGCTCAACAACTATCCGGTTCTAGGTCACTTCCGCTATATGTTGGAGTTCGTCAGCCCCGAGATACGTCAGTATTTCGTTGAGACCAACGAAAGTGGCCGACCTTTTAATCGTATCATCCGTGGGTTGGTCTATGCGCGCGCCAAGGGGCAGGTGGATACGCAGGCGTTTGGTACGCAATACGATATCCTGACCGTTGGGTATCACCGCGCCAACCACTCGCTCGCGCCCAAACATGTGGATGAAAGCGAAAAGCGTGTCTTTCTGGGTGGCCCCCAATGCAGCCAGCCCTACAACGCCTCGCGATTGAATGTATCTGCCATGAGTTTTGGTGCCTTGAGCGCAAACGCGATCAGAGCTTTGAATGGTGGCGCTAAGGATGGTGGATTCGCCCATAATACTGGTGAAGGTGGGTTGTCTCCGCACCATTTGGCCGAGGGCGGAGACATCATATGGCAGATTGGAACCGGTTACTTTGGGTGTCGGACGGCCGATGGCGGTTTCGACAAGGACAAATTTGCCGAAAAAGCCGGTACAGAAGTTGTCAAGGCGATTGAAATCAAGCTGTCGCAAGGGGCCAAGCCATCTCATGGCGGTGTGCTGCCTGCCGCAAAAGTTGACCAAGAAATCGCTCAAATCCGGGGTGTGCCGGTGCATCAAGACGTTATCTCTCCGCCGGTGCACTCTGCGTTTGAGGGGCCAACGGGGCTGATGCAATTCGTGCAGCATCTGCGCGAAATATCAGGTGGTAAGCCGGTCGGGTTTAAACTGTGTATTGGACGCCCGTCTGAGTTCATGGCGATTTGCAAAGCGATGCTTGCAACAGGGATTGTGCCGGACTTCATCACCATTGACGGAGCCGAAGGTGGCACCGGCGCGGCCCCGGTCGAATTTACCAATCGACTGGGGATGCCTCTGAACGAGGCTCTGATCTTCGTCAACAATTGCCTGCGCGGTGTAGGGTTGCGGGATCAGATTAGGATCATTTGCTCGGGCAAAGTGGCGACGGGATATGACATGATCGAGAAATTCGCGTTGGGTGCCGATATGTGCAACTCGGCTCGGGCGATGATGTTCGCGATAGGTTGTATTCAGGCCTTGCACTGCAACACAAACAGATGCCCGTCCGGCGTGGCGACCCAAGACCCGATCAGGGGGAGAGCGGTGAACGTACCGCAAAAACGCAAGCGTGTTCAGCGCTACCATGACGCGACTGTGGAGAGCTTTGTAGAAATTCTGGGGGCTATGGGCAAAGAAACCACCGCCGAGTTGCACCCATCAGATATCCGGCGCCGTACCGCAGATGAGCGTGAGAATTCCTATGCTGATCAATACACGCTAGTGGATTCCGGTGCTTTCCTTTCAGGTTCCATTCCGGATGAGTATGCGGCTGATTGGGAACAAGCCACATCCGAACATTTCTGATTTTTTTACGAATGCCGCCAAGGATTGACCTTTCAGATGCGTCTTACTCATCGTGATGCGCATGGAAACGTCGGATGAAGACTTGGCTCAAGCCGCGATTGAAGGGGACGCTGAGGCGTTTGCTGCCCTTCTGGAGCGTCACTACGATCGAATTTTCCGTCTGGCCTATCGATTGACCGGCCGCGAGGAACAGGCCGAGGATATTACTCAGGATATCTGTGCCAGTTTGCCGTCCAAGATTGCCGGGTTTCAAGCGCGGTCGAAATTTACCACTTGGTTGTATCGCGTTGTGGTGAACGCCGTCGAGGACACACGCCGCAGGCAGGCGACGCGCAGCAGAGCCGCGCTTGGGTGGGGCGACGTTGAGCAGATGCGCCGCGCCGAAGCAGCCGAGATAGCGGAAGCCGTGGAGTGGCTGCAAACAGCGATGCGGTTGTTGCCGCTCGACTTGCAGGAGACGCTGGCCCTGACCGTTGAAGATGAGATGACGCATGCGCAGGCGGGTGAAGTATTGGGAGTGTCCGAAGGTACCGTGTCATGGCGTCTTGCTGAAATTCGAAAGCGTCTGCGTGCAATGCGGCAAGAGGAGTTGGCGCAATGACCGATGATCTTGAGCAGTTGAAGAAAGTAATGGACGTCTCGACCCCCGGTCCAGACGCATCCCGTCGAGCCGCCAATATGAAACTGGCGCAAAAAAACTTTGCGGCGCTCCAAGGATCGTCCGCCCAGGACCGTCCCAATGTCAGGCGAGGCCTGTTGGCCCGCGTGACAAAAGGAGCGAAATCCATGTTGAATGCCCTCTTACACCGTGGTCTGCTGACGGCCACGACAGCCGTTGCAGCCGTTGCTCTGGTTGTGGTCCTGCCGCAGACACGTGACTATGTGCCGAACCCAACGTCTTGGAAACAAGTCCAACCCGATGTCCCACAAAATGTGGTGGCAGAGGCTGAAGACGCTCTCGGTAACAGTGAGCCAGGGTTTGAAGCCCCAGTGTTGGCCGAACTCCCCGCCCCATTGTCTGAGCCGAGAAACCAGCGGGCTACAGGCCAGAGATCCGTCGTAAATGGTAATTCCCTGACTGCGGATGAGGGCGGCAGCACGCCATCTGAGCTGTCGCGCCTGCATGGCTTGTCCCTCGAAAGGGATACTGAGGCATTTGCCACTGCCGAAACAAACCCGCTGAAAATTACAGCAGACGATCCCGTGTCCACATTTTCGATCGACGTCGATACGGCCTCATATTCAATCGTTCGGTCGTCGTTGCTGAATGGCAAATTGCCCCCGCGTGATGCGGTGCGTATCGAGGAAATGATAAACTACTTCCCCTACGCCTATCCTCTGCCCGAGGGTCAAGCGCCTTTCCGACCTTCGATCACTGTAAGCCCAACCCCTTGGAACGATGGGACTCAGCTTGTCCATGTCGCAATTCAAGGTATGACGCCGGTTGTCGAGGAACGCCCGCCGCTTAACCTTGTCTTTCTGATCGATACGTCGGGTTCGATGCAGGACGCCAATAAACTGCCGCTGCTCAAGAAGTCCTTCCGCTTAATGCTGGCTGAGTTGCGGCCCGAGGATCAGGTGTCCATCGTCACCTATGCAGGCAGCGCTGGACAAGTTTTGGAGCCGACATTTGCATCTGATCAAGGTAAGATCCTAGCTGCCCTTCAGCGCCTTGAAGCCGGTGGTTCGACTGCAGGGCAGGCCGGCTTACAGCAAGCATATGAAGTGGCGGAAACTATGTCTGCTGAAGGTGAGGTTACCCGAGTCCTTTTGGCGACAGATGGTGACTTCAATGTTGGGATGGCTGATCCCGAAGCGCTGCGGGACTTTATTGCTCGCAAGCGAGACAGCGGAACATATCTCAGCGTTCTGGGGTTTGGGCGCGGCAATCTTGACGATGAGGTCATGCAGACGCTGGCTCAGAATGGGAACGGTCAGGCCGCTTACATCGACACCTTGAGCGAGGCGCGTAAAATTCTGGTCGACCAACTGACAGGTGCATTGTTCCCGATCGCAAATGACGTGAAGATTCAGGTAGAGTTCAATCCCGCTCAGATCGCTGAATACCGCCTGATCGGTTATGAAACCCGAAGCCTCCGACGCGAGGACTTTACAAACGACAAGGTCGATGCCGGAGATATTGGGGCAGGGCATTCGGTCACGGCGATATACGAAGTGACACCGGTGGGGTCTGAAGCCATTAGGAACGAACCTCTTCGCTATGCCGACAGCGTGGTGTCCGACGCGTCTGAAGAGATTGGCTACTTGAAGCTGCGCTTCAAAGCACCGGGCTCAGAGGAAAGCCAATTGATCCAGGAACCGATTTTCTCCGGGCAGGGCAACGTGACCGAAGATATTGGTTTCTCATATGCCATTGCAGGGTTCGGCCAGTTGCTACGCCGAGGTGAATATCTAAACGGCTGGTCCTATGATGAAGCCATCGCATTGGCCAGCACATCCCGTGGCGATGATCCGTTTGGGTATCGATCAGAAGCTGTGACGCTGATGCGCCTCGCGCAATCGCTTGAGCGTTAGTCACAACGGGTGCCGTCCTACGCGGCACCCAACGACCTCTATCAGAAAGACCTAGGGTTGTTGCTGGCGTGGGTGTGTATTCTCCGAATACTCCATTCGACAGCGTCGCGCATGGTCTTGCCCAATGCGACGTCAAAGGCATTGACCAGATCGGGTGTCTGGTCGCTTTCTGAAATGACATATTCTTGAAACGAGTCCGACGCGATGATCTTGTCCTCGAACTCATCGATGATTTTGATATTCATTCTGACTTCGACCCGTACAATTGATGAGCCGTCGGGCTGTTCTACGACGATTCCCTGAAATTCGCGTAGGTCTGGGACTATGACATAGTCCGCGCGCAAACCCACAATGGACCGTCCGACTGCAGCGACTTTTCCGCTGTTTTCATAGCTTTCGACCAGCAGGGATTGAACAATCAAAGGTGCCCGGTCCACCCAACGCGCCCGCGGTAGGTATTGCACCTGAAGCGGTGTAGGTTGCACCGCGATCTGATCCGTATTGACCGCCGCGGTTGCGGTCGGTTCTTCCACTACAATCTGTCGTTGGATTCGTGGCAAGGACGTTGAAAATGTGCTTTTGGGCGTGAGCAAGTAGAGATCGTTCGGTTTAGACGCCTGCGTAAGCGTTCCCAGCCCTGTACAGCCCGCGATGGCCGCAACCACCAGTAAAGCAAGGAATATCCTGATCATTGGCGAAACTCCGATGCTTGGGTTCCCAGCAAAAAGCGTGCAGGATCGCGTTCGACCTTGTCGACCAACCGATCGAGGCTAACGACAAGCCGTTGGGATTCTTCGATAAAGCGAGTGAATTGGGGCAAGCCAACGCGCATGAAATCAGACAGTTGACGGCGGTTCTCCTGAACGATGCCGTCAATCGTGCCTAGCAATTCAGAAGCGGACTTTGAAGCACTGAGAACATCAGCTGATATTTCGTCCAGCCGGTCGGTTACCCGTGTGACCGTGTTCGCCACCTGATTGGCTGCGTTACGAATGTCTGCAACCACCTCTCCCACGTCTTCGTTAATCACTCGGTTCGCCGAGTCAAAGGCACGCTCGGCCGAGGTGAGGGTTCCCTTGGCCGCTTCCATCGCACCTGTGATCGTACCAAGGGTTTTGTTTGCATTCAGGAAAGTCTCGGAAACTGTTGCCAGCGCGACGCTGCCTTCATCCGACAGGCCCGACAAGTTCTCAGCCAAAGACGAGGCTTGCTCAATGAATGGTTTGAGATCCTGTTGGATGACCTGATCCGCTGTTTCAAAAGTAACCTTTGCACTGTCCAAGGCAGCAGCGGCGGATTCGGACGCTGTTCTAACGCTTTTTAAAGTGTCCGTACCAGTTTCCAGCGTTGTTTCCGCCGTGTCGGCCAGATTATCAAGCCGTTTTGAGAAAGCAGAAATCTCACGCGCTGCTCCACCCAGATCAGACGACAGGCCTTCAAAGTCTGACAGTGTCTTATCTAGGCGACCAGTGGCCGAGGCGACGTTTTCCAGAATATCCGAAACCGCCTGCCGGTTCTTGTCGTCGACGACCTCATTGATGTCTTCTAGCAACGTTATTGCTTTTTCCATCAGCAGCGGAGCGCCTTCGAATAAGGATTGTATCGCGCTGCGTTTACTTTTGATGAGGCTATCTTGCGGTAGACGCTCGGCTGTGGGCGAACCACCGGTCAGCTCTACATAGCTGACACCTGTTACACCAAGCGATTGTAACTGAGCGATTGTCTCTGTCGTAACCGGGATTTCAGCGTCAACTTCCAGACGAACGCGTACTTTTGAAGGGTCATTTTCATCGAGATTCAGAGAAATCACCTGACCTACCGGCAGGCCATTGTAGCTGACTCCACCAGCAGCGGATAGGCCCGAGACATTTTCGAACAACACATCATAATAAGCGTATTGCCGCGAGATTTCGAATTTGGCGAGCCACAGAAAGAACCCGAAAGCACCAAGTATGCCCGCAAGGGTGAAGGCGCCGATCAAGATATAATTCGCTCGGGTTTCCATGGTTCTACCTGCTTTGCCCTTTCTCTTGCGCTGCGCGCGCCCGAGGGCCGGTGAAATATTCTTGCACCCAAGGATGATCGACTTTGGTCATTTCTTCAATCGGCCCTTCAACCAAAACGCGTTTTTCCGCGAGAACGGCAATACGGTCACAAATGGCATACAGGCTGTCCAGATCGTGCGTGACCATGAATACAGTTAATCCCAGCGCATTTTGCAGTTCTCCGATCAGATCGTCATAAGCGGCGGCTCCGATCGGGTCCAACCCGGCCGTGGGCTCATCCAAGAAAACGATTTCGGGATCCATTGCCAACGCACGGGCCAGCGCAGCCCGCTTGCGCATCCCGCCTGAAAGTTCCGAAGGAAATTTGCCACAACTGAGCTGAGGCAAACCGACTAGGCTGATTTTCAAACTGCCAAGTGCGCACATTAGGCTTTCACTCATACCAGTGTGTTCGCGCAGAGGAGCGATGACATTCTGCAAAACGGTAAGTGACGAAAACAGCGCCCCATCCTGGAATGCAACACCCCAACGCTGTTCAATCCTTCGACGCTCCTGTTCGGGACCGTTCAACACGTCGACGCCCAGAACTTCAATACTGCCAGCTGTAGGTTTGTTCAGCCCGACAATTGTCCTTAGCAGAACGGACTTACCAGTACCTGACCCGCCGACAATGCCCAGTACCTCACCGCGCCAGACGTCCAGATCAAGGTGCTGGTGAACCACCTGCGGCCCAAACTGGTTGGTCAGGTTACGTACCCGAATGACGGCCTCGCGCTGGGTGTCGGCCTGGGTTGTTTTCTGCAGAACGGTTCCGTCCATGTCAGACCCCCATGACCGAGAAGAAGATCGAGAACAAAGCGTCCAGTGCAATAACCATAAAAATGGATTGAACCACAGACGAGGTTGTCCTCTGCCCGACGCTTTGCGCAGACCCCTTGACCTGCAACGCTTGCCAACAGGCGATAACACCGATGACCAGTGCAAAGAACGGCGCTTTGATCATGCCGATCGCAAATTGCCAGATGCCTGTGTTTTCCTTCAACCGCGTCGCGAACATTCCGGGGCTGACGTCGAGGTCGATCCAGCTCATAAGTCCACCACCAATCAGGGCGGAGATATCGGAAATGAAGCCAAGGATCGGCAACATAATCAGCAAGGCGACCACCCGCGGGATGACCAAAACCTCAATCGGGTCCAGGCCCAAGGTGCGCATGGCATCAATCTCTTCTTGCACTTTCATCGAGCCTATGGACGCCGTGAAAGCCGAACCGGACCTACCTGCCACAATAATAGCCGTCAGAAGGATGCCCAATTCCCGCAAAACCGAGATCGAGATCAGTTCGACTACGAAAATCTCGGCGCCGAACTGTTTCAACTGGGTTGCACCTTGGAATGCCAAAACGACGCCAATCAGAAAACCCATCAAGGCAACGATCGGAATGGCTTTGAAACCGACCTCTTCCATCTGCGAGACCAGAGCCGCCCGCCGTAGCCTGCGTGGGTTCAGAAGGGTCCGGCCTAGTCGGTGCAGCGTCAGGCCAAGAAAGTCCAGCATCGACAGGGTGTCTTTCCACCCGCCCGCCGTCCGTTTGCCGACGCTTTCCACCCAGTCTCCAAAGCTGCGATGGTGAATTTCAGTTACTGGGTCATCGGGGATGCTTTTGGACACAGTCGCAATCAGGTCGGAATAGGCAGGTGACGCACCATGAAGATCAATCTCACCCCCTGCCTTTTGTACCCGGCGGGTCAGATCGGCGACCAGCCATGCGCCGCTTGTATCCATTGCCTGAACGTCTGACAGGTCGACAACGACCTTGTTCCCCGTAGGCGTGAAGGATGTGAATGCGGCTTCTATACTGCTTAGGGTTTGGGTTAGCAGTTCACCCGACACTAGAATGCTGATGCCTTCAGCATCATGGTTCAAATTTACAGTTGGTCGGGTCATGAGCGTATGTGATTTAAAACACGCGTGCGCTGCAACGTATTTTTCGAAAGATTCTGGTAATTCTCTCCTCTCAATAGCGCATGTGTGACAGTTTCAGACGCAGGATTGATCGACCAAGCCGACAAACACGTTTCAAGTCTGATCTTAACTAAGGCCAAGTCTAACGAATCTGTTGCTGCTTGGGCAGAACCCGGACAATGTCCGCATCAAAAGCCAAGCCAGCAGGATCAGAGGAATTGGGATGCATCGCGCCGGGAATGTCCTTTTTATCATTATTGACCAGCTTAGGGCCGATTGTCTGAACGGCGCACTGGCGGGACATGTCGACCTGCCCAACATGCGCGCCTTCATGCAAGAGGCGGTGACGTTCGACAGGCATTTTTCAGTGACCAACCCTTGTGGCCCGTCGCGCGCGTCTATCCTGACCGGGCAATATGCGATGAACCATCGGTCCGTGCGAAACGGAACACCTTTGCGTCACGATACCCCGACCATAGCAAGTGAAATGCGAAAGGCTGGCTACTCGCCTTTGTTGTTTGGCTATACCGACACGACGGCCGACCCTAGGATACACGACCCAAATGACCCTGTTCTTCGGTCTTATGAACAACCCATGGCCGGGTTCGAAGAAGTGGTCGAGATGCGACTAGAAGAGTCTTACCCATGGCGGTCGCACTTGATGAAACAGGGCTATTCCTTTGACAGCTATTGGGATGTCCATTCACCGGTCTCTGAGTCCGGTGGTCCGGCCAAGCTGAATGATCCAGCGTTGTACGCGGCCAAAGACAGTGACACCGCGTTTTTGACGGATGTATTCCTTAATAGTATGGCGCCGCTTGTTGGGCAGAATTGGTTTGCACATCTCACCTATATCCGCCCGCATCCACCCCTTGTGGCACCTGCCCCCTACAACAACATGTATGACCCAACGTCGCTCCCTCTGCCTGCCGGGCTTGGGGGCGCGAACAGCGAGGCCGAAGTTCATCCTTTCTTTGCACCTACTATGCAAAAACAGACTGCTGCTGATTTCGTCCTGGGTTTTAAGAACGTTGATCCGACGCCTGAGAACATCCAAATTCTGCGATCTGTTTATCTGGGGTTGGCGACGGAAGTTGATCACCATATCGGACGGGTCGTCCAGTTCCTGAAGGACAGTGGGCAGTATGACGACACTTTGATCGTCATAACTGCCGACCACGGAGAGATGCTCGGAGATCGAAACAGCTGGGGCAAAATGACCGTCTATGATGCGGCCTTTCACACGCCCCTTATGATCCGGTTGCCTGGCAATCGAGACCAAGCGGGTTCCGTCATTTCTGCTCCGACCGAATCCATCGATGTTACTCCGACCATTCTCGACTGGATTGGGCAATCCATTCCAAATTCGATGGATGGGCGGTCTCTGTTGCCTTTGCTGCGTGGGAACCTGCCCGAGGACTGGCGCAGCTATTCCTTTAGTGAGCTGGACTTTTCCGAACCTTTGAACCCTACGATCTGGCAGGAACAGCTAGGGACTGATCCCAGCGATTCATCCCTTGGAATATTGCGGGATGACCGCTTTACTCTGGTAGAGTTCGCTGCGGACCTGCCTCCCATGCTTTTTGACCAAACGGGCCGTGGAGAGTTTGAAAACGTGGCGTTCAACCCCGACTACGCACCCGAACTGGCCCGGCTTACGCGCCAAATGTTGCGGCACCGAATGCGCAATATGGACCACACGTTGTCATTATGTGCGATTACATCCGACGGCCCAAAGTCTCGCTCTAGGCATTGATCGAATTCTGCGTGGCCTTGGGCGCTAACGCCTCTACACCTGCGAGATTTCCGATGTTACGGATATAACTCGGGGAGGGTGAAATTGGACATCACCGAAGAACAGATCAAAGCGATGACGTCGGCCGGGTTGAATCTGATTGGTCAGGCGTTGTCGATCTATGACAGTCAGCTTCGACTGGTTGTAAGCAATCGACCGTTTCAGGTGATGTTTGACCTGCCCGATGACCTCGTCAAACCCGGTGCGCTGTTTCGGGATACCATCCACTATCTGGCAACACATGGTGAGTATGGCGATGATGCGGATGCTGACCAGATCGTCGAACGCCGAATCCGACAGGCTTTGACTTTTGAACCCCACTACCTTGAACGCGTTCGAGCCAACGGTCAGGTTATCTCGGTCGAGGGCGCGCCGTTGCCGAAGGGGGGGTGGGTTGCAGTTTATACAGATATCACAAACACCAAACAGGCTGAGGCCCTGCTGCGCGCCCGTTCGGTAGAACTGTCCGGGCAACTTTTGGACAGGGCCGAGGAACTGTCGGCAGCGAACCGAAAGCTCGCTTCTACAAATTCGGCATTGGAAGAAGCCAAGCGGCAGTTGACCGAAACCGAAGCCCGCACGCGCATGACGACTGAAATGATGCCTGCTCATATAGCGCATTTGGATATTGAAGGAAGATATGACTATTCCAATCGACGTCTGAATTCAGTGATGCCAGGCCGTCCGTCCGACATAATCGGGATGCATATTTCTGAGGCATTGGGTGCTGCGGCCTATGACAAAGTCGAGCCGCACCTTCAGAAAGCGTATGACGGTGAAACTTCCGTTTTCGAGTTCACTGAAAACCAGGGTTCGCGACGTATTCGTGTTTCTTTCACGCCAGACAAAGAAGGCGGGGTTTATATCATGTCAGTTGATATCACCGAAGAAACACAAGCCCGGGTCGCCTTGCAGCAAACGCGCCGTCGGGCCATGGCGGCCCAGATGACCAGCGGCCTTGCCCATGATTTCTCGAACCTCTTGACGATCATTCTTGGAATGCAATCCCGACTGCAAAAGATGGACTTGCCGGAATATGCCCGTGAGTTGGTCACCGCCACGCAGCAGACTGCCCGCCGCGGGGGCCAATTGCTGAACAGAATAGCGGATATGACGGGCAATCGCACTCCTCAACCCAAGGCAACCGATATGCGTGGGTTACTTGAAGACCTGCGAATTCTGGCCTCGCCGTCGTTGCCGCGCGGTGTTGGGCTATCGGTGGTCAATACACTGCCAGACGTCGCCTTGATGCTGGATTCGGGCATGGTGCAGGATGCCCTGCTGAACCTTGTGTTAAATGCGCGCGATGCCTGTGGTGAAACAGGTCAGATTACCATCAGCGCTCATAAGGTGGGTAGCATCTGGGCGGAAATCGCGGTTTCCGATACTGGCCCCGGCTTTTCGCCTGAAGCTTTGGACAAAGCACTCAACCCGTTTTTTACCACCAAGGGGAATAAGGGGTCTGGGCTTGGTTTGCCAATGGTTTATGACACGGTCAAATTGGCTGGCGGGGATTTGGATCTGCGCAACACACCGTCTGGCGCCTTTGTGGTGCTGCGTTTGCCGTACAGACCGGCTCCGCCCGTGCAAGAGGGGCTTGTGCTGCTGGTCGAAGACAGCGACGCGCTCAGAAGCCAATTCCGTGACATGCTGGTCGAACTGGGATTTTCCGTGATCGAGGCAACTTCGAAATCCGAGGCTTTAGCTTTAGTTCAAAATTTACAGGACATAGTCTTGGTGCTGTCGGATATCCGCCTTGAGGGAGAGGAGACCGGGTTGAATCTTTTGGACGACATAAACGCATCGGTGCCCTGCATTCTAATGACTTCGCTGCCTTATTCCGACCCATTGCACAAACAAGCGCTTGTCCGAGCACCAGTTTTACGCAAGCCATTCACCCGCGCTCAACTTTGCGCCCTGATCAGAACCGAGGCCGCCTGATGACCCAACCACTGGTCACGATCGTTGATGACGAACCTGAAATTCGACGGATATTGACCGATGCTTTGGAGGAGGCAGGCTTCCGGACCCAGAGTTTCTCTCGTGCGCGCGAGTTCGAAGCCTCGTTGAAACGTGTTACTCCAGACGTGTGCCTGGTGGATCTTTCATTGCCTGACACAGATGGTCTGGCGCTGGTGCATCGCTTGGCGCTAGAGCAAGGCGCAGCGGTCATAATCATCTCGGGCCGAGCCCAGGTACAGGACCGGGTTACCGGATTGGAATTGGGTGCTGATGATTATATCACCAAGCCCTTTGATCCTGCCGAAGTTGTCGCGCGCATACGGGCCCGGTTGCGAGCGCCGCGGGCGCGACCAACTCATTCTGATGTGGCGCATTTTAACGGTTGGACTGCCTATTTCGATCGCTACATCCTGGATGATGGCGCAGGGACCGAGACCCCATTCAGCCACGCCGAAGGGGAAGTTTTGCGGCTGTTTCTGGAAAGCCCAAAAAGGTTGATCAGTCGCGCACATATGCAAGAGACTTTGGGCGGTGCCGCAGGGGATAGTTTTGATCGGGCGATGGACGTCAGAATATCCCGACTGCGTACCAAATTGGGTGAAGACCCCAAAAACCCCAAATTAATCAAAACGATTTATGGTGCAGGCTACATTTTTCTGGGAGATGTCGTTTGGCAATAAGCGATCGGCATTATGAGTTTTTCAGTCCACGGCCGCCAAGTGATTTCAGGTTATTAGTTCGGTTGGCCCGCCTTCAGAACCCCTTTCTATTCCCGCAGAGCTTGCTCTTTGACTTTGACGACGGGTCTTATCAGGTATTCCATCACAGTTTTTCGCCCCGCTAGAATATCGACTTCAGCGATCATGCCGGGAATGATCTCAACTGCCACTCCGTTGGCATCCAGAAAAGACTGTTGGGTTTGAATCTCAACGACAAAAACTTCTTCGTCATTTCGTTCTGATCGCGTTATGGTGTTTGCACCGATCCGGACTATTTCCCCATCCAGCGCACCGTATCGAGCGAAATCATAAGCGGTGATTTTGACCTTCACCGGCTGTCCGGCGTGCAAAAACGCGATATCATCTGGACGCACGTAGGCTTCGACAAGCAAATTGTCCCCGAGTGGAACTAACTCGATCAATTCCTCTCCGCTGCGGGCCAACCCACCAATCGTGGTTCTGTGAATCCGGTTGACCACGCCTCGAACCGGAGATCTAACTTGCGCGCGACTTGCGCGATCCTGCAAAGCCGGCAAAACGGGTTTTAGCGCTGCCAATTCCGCCGTTGTAACAGCAAGGTCAGTCAAGGCTGCAGTGTGAAACCGGCTGCGCGTCGCACGAATTCGGTCGTCAATCTCTGCGAGGCCAGTCTGCAGTCTGTTGGTCACAGCTTGCGCACGTGTTCTGCGCCCATGCCACTCGGCTTCATTACGGCGCAGAGTCAACAGCGTCGTGGCGGGTTCCATCCGTTTTTCTACAAGCGGCGTCATGATGGCGCGCTCTTCAGCTAGGATCTTAAGAGTTTCGTCGGCTGTTAACTTGTCTACCAGCCCTTCTTCATACTCCCTTTGTTTCTGCTCCCGTTGACGCTCGAGGATCGCGATTTCAGCGATGAGCTCTGACTGACGACCTTGGTACAAAGCAGTTTCCGATCGGGCCACGTCCGGCGCCCCTTCCATCAGTTCCTTGGAAAAAAAGAGCTCACGGTCTTCAATTTCGGCCATCAGCCGTTCCGCCCGCGCCATTAATCCGAAAGCGCGCTGTTGTTCCTGACTGAATTGACTATCGATTTGCGTCGTGTCGAACTCCATCAGCAACGCGCCTTTTTCCACGAATTGACCTTCGTTCACGTGCAGATGCTGCAGCACACCAGTTTCTGTTGCTTCGATCAGCTGGACGTCCGCCAATGGAACCACCCTGCCGTCTACACGTGTTACGTCGTCCAGTTCTGTAAGATATGCCCACAAACCCGCGCTGATAAGACACGCCAATATGACCAATAACAGGATCGAGCCCTTAAGAGGTGACCGTCCGCGCATTTCCCGTGCCAATGACGCAAAATCATGATGCTGCGACATTCAGATGCCTCCGCTGAGCAAGGGTGTGGTTAGTTAGGATACTCTTGGGACCATCGGCGCTGACCTGTCCATTTTCGATAACAATGACACGGTCCACTAAAGACAGCAGGCTGGTTCTATGGGTAACGATGACCATCGTAGTGTCTGTCGTCGCTTTTTTGAGGCGGTCTATAACTTTCGCTTCAGTTTTGACGTCCATCGCACTGGTCGGCTCATCCAACAACAATATTGGAGGTCGAGTTACTAAAGCCCTGGCTAGGGCAATGGACTGCCGCTGCCCACCTGATAAACCCTCGCCACGTTCTGACAGCATTAAGTCATACCCCCCGGATCGGGCGGCGGTAAAGTCTTCTACACCTGCAATTTTACCGGCCTCGATAATGTCCCGGTCGCGAGGCCTGGTGCTGCCACTTGCAATATTGTCCCGTATCGACCCTGAGAAGAGCCAGATATCCTGTAGAACAGTACCGATGTTTCGACGCAGATCCCCGGGGTCCAACTGGCGAATGTCCACTCCGTCAAGCATCACAGACCCGGACTGGGGTTGGTACAGCCCAAGCAACAGCCGTGTGACTGTGCTTTTCCCCGAGCCGATTGGGCCGAGAATTGCGACTTTTTCTCCGGGTTTGATATCAAAGGAAAGGCCAGACAAAGTAGCATCCGCCTGCTCTGGATAAGTGAACTCTACGTTTCTGAATGTTATTTGGCCTTGGCATTCAGGTCGACGTATCCACTTTTGACCTTGAGGTCGTTCATTCGTGGCGTTCATCAGTGCGTTAAGATTCTTAAAGGCACTTCGGGCCTGATTGATCCGTGTAAGTGTCTGGGCCAGTTGACCAAGCGGCGCCAATGCCCGTCCTGTCAACATAACCGAAGCTATAAGCGCACCCATACTTCCCTGACCATCGGCAATCAGAAAAACTCCGTAGAACACGATCAACACTTGGGCCGCCTGTTGCGTGAAACCCGTCAAATTTAGTGCAAATTGCGTAACTGCACGACTTCTCACGCCGTGGGAAGACTGCCGTTCCAATGCATCTTCCCAAAGGGCACGCATTTGTTGTGCCGCCGCCGTGGTTTTGATGGTTTCCAACCCTGACACAGTTTCGACCAGTACGGATTGCTTGGATTGCCCGTCTGAAAAACTTTGCTCGGCCAGCCGTGACAGAATTGGTTGAGCAATCAGACCCGTCATCAGAACAACCGGCACTGCCAAAGTGGGCACAAGTGCTAAAGGGCCCCCGACCAAGTAAATTACAAATATGAACAAGCCAATGAACGGCAAATCCACTAAGGCGACGAGGGTTGCCGAAGTAAAGAACTCTCGCAGAGTTTCGAATTCCCTAACTGTGCTCGCCACAGCGCCGGTTGAACCGGTACGAGAAGTCATGCGCAGATCAACCAATTGATTGAAAATCCGACGCCCGATGATCAAGTCGGCTTTCTGCCCAGCCTGATCAATGAACCCTGCCCGCAACAACTTGAGGGCGAAGTCGAACAGCAAAGCCAACCCAACACCTATTGTCAGGGCAATTAGTGACTCCTTGGCTTCGTTAGGTAAAACACGGTCATAGACGACCATGATGAAAACAGAGGTGGACAAACCTAGCAGGTTGGCAATCGAGGCCGCCAGGACAACCTGAAAATAGGACCAACGGTTTGCTGCCATCGCGGACCAGAACCAATGGCCCGCAGTAGGGTACCCGCTGTTTTTTGTATCTTCGGATTGAGACCGGCGAAATACGATCGCATAACCGGTATAAACATCTTGGAGATTGTTTTCGAAGACTTCACCAATCTCATCACCCAGACTTGGATCATAAATTAAGACCCTGCCACTGGTCGAGCGCCCATGAAAAACCACGACGCGATCGTCTTTTAAAAATAACAGGGCAGGAGCCAACGTATTGTCGAAACTCGAGAGCGTCCAAGCGCCATAACCAGCTTGGAGTCCAGCATTTTGCGCAACTTGAATCGCGTGGGGAATGGTTAAGTTCCCCGATACCCCGGACCTTGCAGCCTGCAAACTGGCTACTGAAATCGATCTTTCCAAAGATGAAGCCACGTGAATCAAACACGTTTCCAGATCAGGTAAATCTGTCCTTTTGGTTAGGGAACGCAGGTCGATCATTGATTTGCTCCATGTTCAAACGTCTGGATTCCCAACAGATCAAGGATGTCCCCTGTCAAACTGAGCACCGCGTAGTTTGTCAGAAAGAAACTCTGTTCGGCGAGGATTAGCCGTTCCTGCGCGTTGACAAAGTCGCGTTGTGCGTCGAGGATTTCGATCAGGCTGCGCCGTCCTATGGTGAACTGAGCGCGAGCAGCTTTAACGCTGTCAGCATTAACGGTGGCTGCAATCCGAGCTGCCTGTAGTCTTTCCGCTCCCGCCATTTGGTCAGAGCGCACGAATTCTAACTCACGGCGAAGTTGACGAACCAGATCTTCTCTTGCAAATTCTGCCTCTTTGACCTGAGCTTCTGCTGAGGCAATAGCCGCTTTTCGTTGGCCTGTGCTGTCAAGTTCGTAGCTGAACGATAGATCAACGCCGAAATTCGCATCATTGCCGTCATCGCGATCCGTGAAGGCCACAATTTCTATGTCGGGTTGACGTCTTGCAATCGCCGCTGACTGTTGCGATTTAGCCGCCAGCAAAGAAGCATCAGCGCGGCGAACCTGAGGGCTTTCGGCAATGATCTGTGCATCTGTTCTTGGCACTCTTGGAGCTTCTATCGCTGGTGATAAGGTGCCAGGTTCGTGGCCAAACACTTCATGAAACTGAGCTTCAGCACGATCTGTGCGGGCTCTGGCATCTGCGAACCGTGTCCGCGCGTCTGCCATGCGGGACTGCGCAGTCAATACGTCGGCATTTGAACCGGCGCCCTGTTCAAAACGCTCTGTAATTTGGCGCGTTATTTCCTCATGGACGCCCACGTTTT
This sequence comes from Ruegeria sp. D3, assembly GCF_056534465.1. Lineage (NCBI taxonomy): Bacteria > Pseudomonadati > Pseudomonadota > Alphaproteobacteria > Rhodobacterales > Roseobacteraceae > Ruegeria > Ruegeria sp. D3. The sequence goes on along the minus strand of NZ_JBQFPK010000006.1, from coordinate 124,392 downwards.
CAAGGGAGATTCTTTGAATCTCTCTTTGATTAGTAACTGAGACATATGCCTCAATTGCGGTTAGGGCGATGGCAGCGGCAGTTTGCAGTTGATCGCCGCGACTTTCAAGAACTCGGGCTTTCGCGGCAGTCAATTCTCCGGACGCAGCGCCGCCGTCATATACTAGTTGCGATATCCGAACGAAGGGCGTCACACCTGCAATATCGCTGTCCATGCGTTCGGATCTGGCGTTAATCCCCATTGAAACGCGAGGCAGAAATGCGCCCCGGGCGGAATCGCGATCTGCAATTGCCAGGTCATATCTGCTTGCGCTACGTGCGTTGGAGGGACTATTTTGAACGGCTGAACGTACGAGTTGACCGAACTCACTTTTTGCCAATTTAGGTGAAGGCGCGGTTGCGCCAACGCCGACCGATCCGCGCTCAAAAGACTTTTCAACAAACGCCAGGTCAGGTGCGGAAGCACATCCTGATAAGCAACAAAGAACAAAGAGCAGTTTTGTGATGGGGGTGAATTTGAGATTTGACATTACATTTCACATTTCACCGGATTCTATCATTTCATCCGACTGGGCGCACGCTAATGCTTGAATGAAATCAGAGACTTCTGAATTTTCTGTGAATGGTTTTGCGAAGCGATCATAAGTCAATTTTTCTTGAGCGCGCGAAATCCAGGTGCAGTGAGCCATAGAAACCTTATGTGCATGGATCAAAAGCAGAGCACCGCTTTCGTATAAAAACGCTAAGGTGTCTGATGGCATTTCTCGTACTTTTGGAAGCGATGCACCAAAGCAACCCTTAGGTAGTGAAACGTTTTCGAAAGTTTCCATGGGCTTAAGAAAACCGAGATCAGAGATCATCTGGCATAGCTTGCGTGTTTTGTTGGTCTCGATCGCGCAGGCTTTTAGAAAGACTAGAACGCGGCGTAATTCTTGCGACAGTTCACCTTTGTCATCGAAAAAAGGTTCCCCGTCGGATTTTAGTCCAATCAACTCGGAACGCTCGTTGACCATTAGTCTGTAGTCTTCGGTTTTCGGGTCTGTTACTTCCACCTCAAAAGGGGGGCAGCGCAATGCAGCTGGCACATAGCTTGCAAGCCAGCGACCATCCGGCGCAATAAAAGGTGAAGTCTGTGTTTCGCTCATTGAAAGCAGAGCGACCGGCATGATGTGTTGACCAATTTGTCTGAAAACAATTGGATATGCTGACGCTGCCTGAAAAATTTCCTGAAGAACAATAGGGCAGTGCCTAAGGTTTTCTGCGAAGTGGTAGCTCTCGAACCGAGACCAACCTTTGTCTTTGTGGCGACAGTAGGTCACTGGTGCCAAGTAAGTTTTTGACATGTGCGGACTTCCGTTCTGGAGTCGCTGCCAGCAATAATTGCCGGCAGCGTGGCAGGAATTTAAACCGACGCGCCGGTCGGGTCGGTATGTAGGATGTTGTCCGCGCTCAGTCCGCTTAGATCATTCAATCCCGTGAACTGAGCGACAGTATCGACCGTTGCCGATCCCGGAGCCGAATAATCAACCTTGACCAGTACGCTGTCCGTGCCGTCGGTGGCGAGTACGAAGATCTCGTCCCCATTCTGTACGCCAGTCAGGCTTTCAACTGCCGTTTCGATGGTGCCAGATGTCAGATCTGACAAGACAGTCGTGAAGCCCACAACGCCGGTATTCGTGCCTAAAGCGTCCCCTGCGCCGAGAGTCTCAACTCCGGTTCCATTGCCGCGCAAGGAACTTACGTTGAGACCACTGAACATCAATGCGTCGGTGACGTCGGCAACGGGACCCAAAGTGAAACCTGTAGTCGTGTCCACCCCGTTTTCCGCTGGGTCGGCTTCAAACACTACAAGGTCTCGTCCCATACTGGTCAAGTCGATCGAATCGTCGCCTCCCTGACCACGCAAAACGTTGTCGACATCGGTTGCCGTTAGGGTTTCGTCAACGTCCGTACCTAAGTGATAAACTGTTGGACCACCGTCAGGTGTTGTCACGGACAACACTACAGGCTGGCTGGCGTCTTGTACCGTCATGGTGAAAGTTACTAGAGGTTGGGAAAGATCCGTGAACACAGTGGCTGCTCCGCCGAAACTTACCGCCGATGCTCCAACCGGATTGGTGAGAAACAGGTCAAAAGCTCCGTTTTCAACATCCGATCCGGAATCGAACGCTACGACCGATGGGTCAAACCCTAGTTCTGCAGTGATTGCCAAGCCACTCGATATATCTCGGCCGGGGTCTGCGTAAATCTCGAAAGTCAGAGTTGAGCCGTTGCTGTTTGTTTGGACAATCGTATACGCTCCAGGTTCGTGAGCATTGTTCTGGTCCGAAACCGGGAGAGGATCAGAACCTCCGCTTACCGTTGCCGAAGCCTGAAAGTTCAAATTGTCCCCTGCATCAATGCCGGTGAAAGCTGTCGCGCTGACCGGCAAAGACCAACTGCCATCGGCGGCCACAGTCGCAGACCCGACCGGAGACCCATTCAGCGTAATGTTAACACTTTGTCCTGAACTCAAACCAACTGATGTTCCGGAAACTGTAACGCCCGAGCTCTGGGCGTTGCCGAGATCAACCGCACCATTTGGTCCAGTCTGGTTTATAGTCAAAATCGGGCGCAAATCAGTTGTAAGGTTTGTCGTAGCCGGCGTCGCCGAGTTGCCTGCTGTGTCGCTGACCGTCGCTGACAAGGTGAATCCGGTGCTGTCCGACAAGGATGAAAGGTCGAGCGTTGGGATTGTTGTGGACCAAGTCCCTCCGGTGACAACAGCTGCGTAAGTTTGATTGTTCAATGTGACTGATACAATCTGTCCGTCTTCTGCACTGGTCGACCCCGACACCACAAGATCGCTGCCTGCTTCATTGATATCCAGGATTGGCCCAATCGGCAGTGCATCCAACGTGATGGAAGGCGCGCTAAAATCGGTTTGCAAAGTCCCGGTGTCGCTGGAAACATTTCCGGCTGCGTCCGCAATCGTAGATGTGACATTGTACGTGACCCCATCTTGCAATGTACCCAACGCCGTTGAAGAGGCAGTATAGCTCCATGTGCCACCTGAGACCGTTGTCGTCCCGGAAACATCCACGGTTCCGTCTGGGAGAACAATTTTAACAGTGACAACCGTGCCGTCTGCAGCATCCGATGTCCCAGAAACTGTCATGTCGGTGGTTTGCTCAGATACGTTTAGGACAGCGCCATCGGATAGCCCGGTGATATTGATCGTCGGAGCCGTAAAGTCCGTGTTAAAACTGCTGCTGGCCTCGGATGCAGGATTGCCCGCTGCATCCGAAACATTGGCAGCGACAGAAATCGTAGCGCCATCAGTCAACGCCGACAGATGTGCCGCAGGGATGGTGGCGTTCCAGGTGCCACCGGACACGGTTCCAATGTATGTCTGCCCATTGATTTCAACAGTGACAGCTTGGCCGTCTTCCGCTGTCGACGATCCAGTAACCGTCAAATCAGTTCCCCGCTCGGATGCGTTTAAAACGGTTCCACTAGAAAAGCTGTCGATGCTCAGGGTCGGGGGGGTCACGTCTTTGTCTAAAGTCGCGCTGGCCTGAGGGGCATTAAGACCATCTGTGTCCATCACGTCTGCCGTAATCGTGAATGAGCCACCGTCGCTGAGGGCGACCAGATCAGCTGTGGGGACGGTTACACTCCAGCTGCCACTCGTGATGTTGCCGGTATATGCCTGCCCGTTCACTGTTACTGTAACCTGCTGTCCATCCTGTACACTTCCGCTTGTTCCAGTGATCGTCAGATCTGCCCCAACTTCAGCGGCATTGATGACACTTCCAACGGGCAGTGGTGAGATAGCGATAGTGGGGCCAGTCAAGTCCACTGGTACAGAACTGAAGGCCGGAGGTGAAACGTTACCGGCGGCATCAGAGGCAACCGCGTTTACAGATACCAACGTTCCTGTCGTCAAACCCGAAAGATCGGCGACCGGAACCGAAACGCTCCAGCTGCCGCTCGAGGCCGTTGTCGAATATGTTTGACCGTTGAAGTTTACCGTAATTGCTTCCCCGTCGGCGGCCGTGGTCGTGCCGGTCAGTGACAAGTCGCTGCCTACATCAACAAGGTCAATCGACCCACCTGCAACCTGATCTAAAGTGACAGCCGGTGCGGTGAAATCGGTTTCGATGCTGGTTGTGGCCTGAACGGCCGGATTTCCGGCCTCGTCTTGGACGTCCGCGGTAACAGTAATGGTGGAACCATCGGATAATGCAGTCAGATCCGAGCTGGGAACCGTGACGGCCCACTGTCCTCCTGAGATTGATCCGGTATAGGTTTGACCTCCGACGGTAACCGTAATTGTTTGTCCATCTTCAGCATCTGTCGTGCCAGAGACTATCAGGTCAGTTGCCTGCTCGGCTGCGTTCATCACGTTCCCAGCTGAGAGTCCTGAAATTGCGACGTTTGGTGGCAATGTATCGATGTCAAAAATGACCGTCTCGGTCGAGATTTCGTTCCCATCAACGTCGAGGCTGCGGACGACAACATTTGTCACGCCTTGAGGTAGGTTGGCTGCCTGTGCAGGCGATAAAGACAGGCTCCAGGTTCCATCACTGTTCAAGGTGGCCGGCGCGACAAAACTTCCAACAGCAACTTGGACTGACTCCGCGCCTTCAGCCGCATTTATGTTCAATGCGGCACTGCTCAATGCAGTGGATTGTACACCAGAAAGGTTCAGGTGAGGGTAGGTCGGAGCTGGGGGAGGAGCAGAGTCGCCACCGCCTCCTCCTCCTGCGCCGGCTGCTGCGGCCCCTGCCAGCCCAAGCCCGCCAAGTGCGGCTCCTACGCCACTGATGCCACCGGCACTAGCCGCGCCGCCGGCTTCGGCCGCTAGGCTGAATTGTGCAATTTCGGCCACCGCATCCTCGGCTATCATAATGGCGCCGCTTTCAAGAATTTGAACTTTTTCAGCGGCAACGACTATCGTTTGACCATTGGCCAATTTCAGAACAACATCTCCGTCTTCTAAAAGCTTGACCGATCGAACACCTGGAATGGTTTCCGCGAATTGGAAGGCGTAGAGTTCCTCGACGGTGGCCTGAGCAAGTGCGGGCAATGCCAACAGAGTCGAACCAAGACCACTGGCTAGCCCTGTTCCGGCCCAACGGCGCATCTTTCCGTCGATCCGCTTTTGTAGTTTGGATTTGTCAGCTGCGTCCGCCAGCAATTCGTGCGTACGGGTTCTGGATTCAGGTTCTTTGGTCATCTTACCCTCATATGTGGTGTCCGCGTCCGCCCGATGGGGCAAGTTGCTGTTCATCTGTCTTTCCCATCTGTGACTCATGCGGTCGGACCTGAAAAATTTGTGTTAATCTGAAACTGAACTCCTCGTTTTCACCACAATCGCGCTTTTGTTTCGGACTGGGCATCAGGTCATCCTGTTCACGAGGCCAGATGTGGCGTGGGGAGATGGTTATGATGCTTCAGTTCGAAGGAGTGGTTGCAACGGGAAGTGCAGCGCTCGATTCAGGTATCGGCGATACGGCTTTAAAAACGTTTAACGGAGATACGTATCTGTACAGCGTGACGGGCCCAGGCGGCGGCGTGGTTGTTTGGAAACTGATCGACGGTGCGATCCCGCAAGTGCAAGACACCGAGTATTTTGCGGGTTCGATCGCGTTTCAGGTTGGACGTATGGGAACTCCCGTTTTCTTTGCGGATGGAGACCAACTGGTGCTGGACGTGCGATCGGCCAGCGGTTTGGTTGGGTATGAACTGAATCCAGACGGCATAATCGGGGCGCTACAAGAAACAGGAACACTTGTGGGAGGCGGGGATGTCTCTGCCGTGGCCCAGCTATCTGGTGGAATTTTGGCTGTAGCTCACGAAGCCACCGGGAAGATAGCGACTTATAACCTTAACGGCGATGGGACTGTACGTCTTGCGGGGTCAAGCACGGGCCAAGCTGATTCGATGCAAGTGATACAGATCGGGTCCAGTTCGATTCTGGTGACAAGCGATGCCACTTCCGGGACAGTCGGAACCTTCAGTATCGATCACGGAACAGGCGCAATACGTGAAGTGGATAATACCGAAACGCTTAGCACCTTGGGGATTGCGACACCGACCGCAGTAGAAGTCGTTCAAGCTTATGGTCAGTCCTGGGTTGTGGTTGCCGGTGCCCAGAGCAACTCGTTGAGTGTCATGATGCTTGGCAGTGACGGCAGTTTGACCCCCACAGATCATGTGCTGGATTCTTTGCACACGCGGTTTGGCAATGTTCAGGATCTCGAGGTTGTCGAGGTGAACGGCCATGTTTTCGTTGTCGCGGGCGGAGGGGATGGCGGGATTACACTGTTCACCATGACGCCCGACGGGCAACTGGTTCACCAAGACAGTTTCGAAGATACGCTTCAAAGCGGTCTGCAAAACGTAGAAGCCTTCAGCGTTGCACATGTGGGTGATGAGTTGCAGATACTTGTAGCCTCGCAGCAGGATGCGGGTCTGACTCAGCTGTCCGTCGATGTGTCCAATTTGGGCGTCGTACGGGACGGGTTCGGTACTGTGAACGGAACAAGTCAGAACGACATCCTCAGCGGCAGCATTCTGGAAACAACTTTGAACGGTGGAGCAGGGGACGATATCCTGATTGCGGGCACCGGAGCGACAACAATGACGGGCGGGGCTGGTGCGGACATTTTCGTTGCCCAATACGGAAGTGACCCCATGACGATCACCGATTTTCAGGTCGGAGTCGATCGGTTGGACGTGTTTGACTACCCTCTACTCAGAACGCCCGAACAATTGACCTTTACGTCCACGGCAACAGGTGCGTTAATCGAGTACCTGAATGAAACGATCGAGGTAAATTCGAACACGGGTAGCCCGTTGTCGCTTGTACAGGTGTTCGGGGCGGGATTTGGAGGGCCGGACCACATTCCCGTCGATTTTGGCGACTTCGGTGGGCTTGATCCCGGCAGCTCGGACGGCATTCAGGGCGACATTACGATTGATTCCACATCTACAAATGCGGGGTTAAGCGACGCTGAGATCCGCTTTTCGATAGATGGAGGCGGGACCGTGAACGTGCGGGCTGACGACGATGGGGTGTTCGACTTGGGCCTGCCATCAGGAACCTTCACGGGTGAGTTGGATATCGTGAAAGGGTATTCAACGGCGTCAGGAGACATTACAGCCCTTGATGCTCTTCAGGTTCTTCGTATTGCGGTTGGGCTTGACCCAACATGGGGACCGGCTACCGCGGAAAATCTGATTGCGGCAGATATCAACAGGGACGGTGCAGTGAACGCGTTGGATGCGCTTGCGGTTTTGCAAGTGGCAGTTGGGCAATCTTCTTCACACCAGGCGGAATGGGTTTTTATCGACGCCGATGCCGACCTTTCAGTTGTCACCAGAACCAATGTCAGTTACGAGACGGGCACAGATATCGTTGTGGTCGACAATGTCCTGGCTGCTGACATGACTTCAATTCTGCTAGGTAACCTCGAGTCAGTTTAAGCCCGTTCCCAGGTCATTCTCGAAATGCTCGATTGAAATAGTCTGATAGCGGTTTGACGAGGAAGGAAAGGGGCGTTCTTTCGTCCGTCTTGATCATAGTCTCAACAGGCATACCCGGTAGCAGTTCCTGGCCATTCAGACGTTCGACCTGGCCGTCATCGGGTGTTACCTCAGCGCGGTAAAAGGTTTGACCTGTTGCCTCGTCAGTGAAGGTGTCTGCTGACACATTGATCACCTTGCCCGCAATTTCCGGCGTTTCACGTTGGTTAAAGGCTGTGAAGCGCAGCAGAACGGGTTGCCCGACATGCAGCTGATCCACATGGATCGCATCCACTCGTGCTGCAACCAGTAACGGTGTGTCTTGCGGCACAATATACATCATAGGCTCACCTGCCTGGATCACCGATTGCAAGGCAAATACCTCGCTGCCATAAACGGTGCCGGTGACCGGAGACCGAATATCCAGGCGCGACAAGCGAACGGTCAACGACAATCTCCTTTCCGCAAGTTCTGCGATCTGGGCCTGAATGTCCCTCAGGGTTGCGATGGCTTCCTCGCGCCGTGTCGCGGTCAACTCGACGATTTCGATTTCCGTCGAAGCGATCTGCCCCCGAAGTCGCGCGATGGATGCCTCAAGACGTCCGATTTCCCCGGTCAGGCTAGCCTGTTCACGCTGCAGGGCTAGAACGCGGCTTGCAGGGGTTAAACCACGTTTAAACAGGCTTTGCTGGTCTTCCAGTTCTTCGTTAATCAGCTCCATCTGACGGCGCAGGGAAGCCAGTTGAGAATCGTTGCCTTTGATCTCACTTTCAATCTGAACAAGCTGGTTGCGCAATTGTCCGGTCTGTTGAATCAACGTTTCTAGGCGCGCTTCGAACAGACGCTGTTGTCCGTAGACAAGGTCATCGGCCAAACCTTCTTGCATTTGAAGCTCTTGCAACTGCGCCGCAAGGTTGTCGATAGAAACACCGTCGCGTTCGGCTTCCAAACGGGCTCTGCGCGCCAGAAGCTCGAACAGCTGCGCTTCGACAATGGTTTTTTCAGAGGCGAGGAAAGTATCATCAAGCCGCACCAGCAAGTCGCCGCTATCCACCGCATCTCCGTCGCGGGCAAAAAGCTCTCCGACGACGCCGCCGTCAGGATGTTCAACGACCTGACGATTGCTTTCTACTTCGATGGTACCCTGGGACACGATGGCACCGGCAAGCCGTGTACGAACCGACCATATACCTAACCCTCCAACTAGGATCGCCAAGGCAACAAACCCGACGATAGCAGGGAAAGTTATGCGCCAGACAGGCCGTATATTATTAGCGTCCTGGTCTGGCATCAGTCGTTCGCCTTTTCTCGGGTTACCTTGACAGTCGTTTTGCTTAGGTCGCGTTTGATCACGTTGGCATTTTGTACCATAGCTCCTAAAACCTCGTCCCGATTTCCGGACTTCACGACCTGCCCTTTTTCAATAACGACCAAGTCGTCGCATTCTGAAATTGCTTGCGGGCGGTGGGTCATTACGATGGCGGATTTTCCTTCGGACTTGAGGCCGCGAATTGCCGCGTTCAGTGCCTCGGTTCCATCGGCATCCAAGGCCGAGTTCGGCTCATCCAATATAAGCAGAACCGGATTTCCATAGAGCGCGCGTGCTAGAGCTATACGCTGCTTCTGGCCGCCTGATAGCTGGCTATCATTGCCATCAAGAAACGTGTCATAGCCTTTGGGCAACGTTAAAATTAGATCATGAGCATTTGCCTTTTTGGCGGCGTCTACCACGGCCTGAGCATCCGGGTTCTCGGACATGCGCGCGATGTTTTCCGAGACGGTTCCGTTGAACAGCGTCACATCCTGCGGCAGGTATCCAATGTGCTGTCCCAACTCGCCGGAATCGTATTGATCCAAGGTTGCCCCGCCCAAGCGGACCTCTCCATTTACGGGACGCCAAAGGCCCAAAAGCGCCTTGGCCAGTGTTGACTTTCCTGACCCGCTTTTCCCGATCACGCCGAGCGCTTTTCCCGGCTCCAAAGACAAGGACACATTGCGCAATGTCGGACTTTCCGCGCCAGGCGGAATTAGCGTGACCGTCTTGGCCGTTAAATTGGCCTCGGGCGTGGGCAGTTTTGTGCGCAGAGCGTCGGGCGGCGTAGATTGCAGGAACTCGTTCAATGAGCCCCATGCAGTTCTGGCGCGCTGAACCATCGACCACTGTCCTATAGCCTGTTCAACCGGGGCCAAAGCTCGGCCCAGTAGGATCGACGCGGCGATCATAGCACCTGGCGTCAATTCGTTGCGCAACACCAGCAACGCGCCAAGGGCCAACATGGCAGATTGTAAAAACAGACGGAGGGACTTTGTCAGAGATGAAAAGCTGCCAGTCCAATCACTGGCGGAAATCGTTTGCCGCAATGCGTCCGTCCGCTGTCGTTGCCAGCGGTTGGTGATGTCTGTTTGCATACCCTGAGCGCGCACAATCTCAGCGGCTTGGCGGGCATGTTCCGAAAATGAGTTGGCCTTGGCCGAAGCAGATTGTGCGGCGGCGATTTTGCGATGCGTCAGTTGTTGGTTCATCAGAGCGATGACGACCAGAACCGCACCGCCTGCGATGGCCAACCACCCTAGCAGCGGATGAAAAAGGAAAATGGCCGCCAGAAAGACTGGTGTCCACGGGATATCCATCACAGCAAGCAATACCGGCGATGAGCATAGGTTTTGAATGGATTCCAGATCCCGCAGGGCCGTTGCCGGAGCTGCACGGATTTGTGGATGCAGAGATCTGCGCATAGTGGCGTCAAACACCCGTTCATCCAACTGGGATTGGAACCGTGCACCAAACCGCGCAACAATCCGACCGCGGGCATAGTCTAACATGGCCATCAGGGCATATAGCAGAGCGACCAACAAAAAAAGCGCTGCCAGGGTTTCCACCGCGCGTGAACCAAGCACCCGGTCGTAGACCTGCAACATAAAAAGAGGGCCAGTGAGCATCAAAAGGTTAACAAACACACTGAACAGGAAAGCAAGCGCCAAAAATTTTGCACCCTGATTGCGCGCGGCTCTTAGCTCCTCGCGAGGGGCAGGTGGTGGTACTAAGTCATTTTTCACGAACGGAACCCTGGGTCCTGAGAGCTTTGACACATCTTAGACTGATGGTCAGAAAGAGAAAATGCCAGTCTAGGCTGAAGCCAGAAAACAGCGTGGTGTTCGCAACAAATGAGCCAGCCGAAATGGTTTGGAAGCAGCCAGCGTCACTTGGCTTCTAATGCTGTTTTAAAGAAGGATTGGACAAGTCGAGAGTCTCCGCGCTCTTTCAAATGTGCCAGATAATAGCGGGTCTCAACCTTTACATCTCTAAGCGGAATTGCGCGCAGATTGGGGTGAGAAACGAATTCGAAATCGGCGACGAAGCCGATTCCGATACCCTGTTCTACAGCTTTCCAAATAGCTTCCCTGCTTCCCAACTCCAGAATTGGATCCAGAACGACTCCTCGTTTTTCCGTTTCGGTTTCGATGGCCAGCCGCGTGGTGGAACCGACCTCGCGTCGGACTACTCGTTGTCGGTGAAGGTCGGCAATTGAGATACTTTCCTTGTGGTAAAAAGGGTGGTCGGAATTTACGAACGCCACTACCTGGTTTGTGCTATAGAGCTGAGTTGTCACTCGGGGGTCAGATTGAACTTCAGCCAGGATGGCGACATCAGCGTCGTAGGACAGAATCCGATCAAAACACCTTTGCGAATTGCCAAACCAAACCTCAATGTCGATCGCCGGGTATTTGGATTTGAAGGCAACGATCATATCCGTTGCATGAAAAGGACCGACCGCGGCAATACTGAGGCGACCGGCGTGAAATCCCCGAAACGACTCCAGCAGCGTTTCGGCGTCAATCTCGGCCTGGTGCAATCGCGATGTAATGGCTAACAATTCTTCGCCTGCGTTGGTCAGATGTACTTCACGCCCAACGCGGTTGAAAAGTTGAATATTATAGCGGCTTTCGAGGTCTTTTACCTGTGTCGAGAGTGTAGGTTGCGTGATGTTGAGCTCCCTCGCGGCAGCCGAGAACCCTCGGAATGTCGCAACCGCATGGAAAGATCTGAGCTCGGATTTAAGCATTGAGAAAACCTGAATTTACATCCGCATTTATTAGAAAAGTATATATATCGAGCTCGGGTTATTTGAAAGAAAAGACCAAATCCCGAGTTGCGATGGTTGCAAAGATTTCATTCAACTAGCTACCATTGCTCAGAGTATTTACATCCTTTGACAGGTTTTTAGGGCTCTGGAATGAGCGGAATCGATTATATCTATAGCTATGATGGCCGCTCGTCCTTGGCGGGTTCCGGACAAGCCAAGTTTCTGCGATTGGCTTCGGACAAAGGCCAACCAGAAAGCGCGCAAACTTATCTGAAAGCGAAAGCCATTCAGCCGGAGCTAACCGCAAAAGCTCTGCGCGCGATATCTGAAATTGTTGGTTCACGATTCTATGTTCCGCCGGCCATGCTGGCGCGAATCCTGCGTGAAGCTGACCCGGTTGCGACCGTCGGGCGAGAATGTGTCCGGTTTGAAGGGTTTTCCGCCTGTTGCAGTGTGTATGCGCGACTGGACCTCGAGCATGAGTCGCTTGACGTGGAAAAGCGGAGAACTGGCACTACGAATGTGGATTTTGGGCCTGAATTGCGTGCTCTGTTGGCGCAGGTTAAACCGAGCAGCGAACTAACAATCGGAATCGGTTCATCCTTTGTAGATATTGCGCATGAAAAAGGCTGCGTAACAGAACGCAAAGTTCCGCTGCCGTTGCGCTGGCTGAAAGGGTTCGCCGAGGTTCAAGGGCATCTTGCAAGCATGGAGAAGGTTTTTTCCCTTCCGTCCGTGCCGGCACAAAGGTTTTTGCGTACGTTGCCGCGTTCAAAAGCCGATCATTTGCTCTGGGTTTCTGCCGCGGGAAACCGTGTGCGAACGATGACGCGTAAAAGCGCTGATAATGTACCTTTGCGTGGGGCGCATCGTTTACGTGTTTTGGAGACTCTGGCGAGTAAAGCGCGATATTTGAATGTTTATGGAAACCCGGCACTTGGAAGCTCTGCCTGGGAGTTGGAATTCGGCTCTCAGAGATTCACGTTGGTATTGAACGCAGAGCCTTGGCGCGGCTTTTCGGGGGATGGGCGGTTGCTGTCTGATTTGGTTCATCCGAACAGTTGCGTTCCGATCATTCGCGCCCATTTGAATTGGCAAGATAGTCTCGACCTAGCGTTTATGGGGCATGAACCTGGCGTATCAGGCGCAGACATTCGTCAGGCGATCTCACATCTGGCGGCAATTGGCCAAGTAGGTTTTGACCTTTCTCGAAACGCCTGGTTCCACCGGCAGCTCCCGTTTGGTCTGGAGCGTCTGCAGGCGCTCAACCCTCGTCTCAAGTCCGCGCGGGCGCTTTTTGACAGCAAGGCTGTGACGTTGTCGCAAACTGGCGCCGACGTAGTCAGCGAAAACGTTACTCACCGCGTGCGTCTCTCTCAAGACGGATACAGTTGTACTTGCCCGTGGTATGCCAAACATCAGACAACGCGGGGGCCCTGCAAGCATGTTCTTGCAGTAGAGATGGAGTTGGAGCGTTTGCATTGAACGAAACGGATTTCATCCGGTTGGTTACGACAAAGTCGGCCAAGCGTGTCCTGAAGGCACTGGCCGATCTTTCCGAAGAAGACCGCCGTAAACTTGCTCCAACTGCGCTGAAAGTTCAAAAGCGTCAGCAGAAAGTAGCCTGGGACGTTCAGTTCAAAGGTCTCAAACCTCCAGTTGATCTCGCCAAGGATTTGGAGGCTTTAGGCGTGGCTGTCTTGGCAACGGCGCGCCCGTCCGAATACAATTGCGGCGATTGGCGCATTCTGCCAAGTTCGATCCCGCTGGAGGAGGTTTTTGCCGTACTGAACCCAAGCTGGATGAACGCGTGGGCCGAAGCTGCGGTCGAAGATAACCCTCGATTGATCACCACAATCCACGCCCTTGTTAACAAGGGGCTTTGCACCATCCCCAAAACTGATGCTTACATACTTGGATATTATGCTGGACAGGCCGGCATACCGGAATTGGCCCGCACACAATTTCTTGCCGAGGATGTCTGGCGTTTTTTTAAGGTCGAAGGTGGCGGCGACCTCAGCCTAGCCGCAAGCGATAAGTACTGTGGGCGAAATGTTTCATGGGCCAACTTACTCATTGAACTCAGCCGGGACGGGACTTTAGACAGGCAAAGGCTTCTGGATGCGTCCTTGGATGCGTTAGAGCGGGACTTTGGCCAGTTCAGGGCTGGGTGGTATTTCCGGTTCCACGTCGCCATGGACCCCACGGAAGATGAGATTGCAAACCGGGCAAACCGTTACCTCGACTTGCTGAGCAGCCCTGTTCCACCCACTGTTGCATTCGCCCTGAAGTTTCTGAAACGGATGGACACAAATGGGGGGGTGGACCCGACTTTACTTGTGACTTCTATCGAACCGGCGCTTCAAAGTCGGCAAAAATCATCGGCAAAACTGGCGATAAAGCTATTGAAAAGCAGTGCCAAACGGCATCCCCAATGCGTGCATGACGTGGCCAAAGTCGCCGTTTCGGCCCTGATATCTGAGGCCGGAGAGGTTCAGGCGCTAGCGCTTGATTTGGTCGAAGAACTGGATCAGGTGAAAGATGCCGAAATACAGGCTCGGATGCGGGATTACCTGGAGCTGGCAGCCCCTACTGTTCAAACTCGACTTGCCGCTCATCTGCAAGACGCTCCTGTCCAAACCAATGAAACCCTTTACCCAACTCCAGTGCTCGAAGACGTCGTTCCAGTTGCGTCGGCGGAAGAAGCTGTTGAAACGTTTTTGGCGCTGCTTGAGCACTGCGATGATGCAGTACTGACCGAACGTGCTCTGGATGGCATGGCACGCTTTGGAGCGGCAGCAGAGCCCTTGCTGAATCCGTTGGCCAAGCGCGCAAACCAGTTGAGGGCGCGCGGGATTGATGCTGGGCTTGAAAGCAGAAGCCATTTGCAGATTCCTATTGCAGCTACGGCCCTCGCGTGGGCGCGCGATAGCGATTTTGTGGCGGAAATAGAACCTTCCCTGCAGCCCCGATACTCGGGTCATATTCCTTTGGGAACCGATCCAAACAGCTTTGTTGGTATGTTCTCTGCGCGTTCTGCTGAACTGCTGGCATTTGTGCAGGCCGGTCTATCGGTACCCATGTTGTCTGCTCCGACCGACAATCGTGGATACCTGGCTCCGCAAAAGCTGATCCAGCGTATGAATGAGTACCGGCAGAAGAAGTTGGTTCCGGGGCAGGCGGATTTTAAGTTGGCGCTAATGCGACTCGCGCCAGAGGATCGCGAAGCGGCCCTTTTGGATTTCACGCCCGAAACCGAGGAAGAAAGAGCCCTGGCCTACGCAATGGGCGCAGATCACATTCCCGAGAAAGATCCGCAATTATGGGCGCTTGCCTGGGCTTCACGGCTGCCATGTAGACCTGATCCCGCAGTGCAGAAGTTAGTCGGAAACTCCATTCCCGGAGCGGGTGTACCAGCAATTTATACGTTCCACGCCGAAATTCGTCGGATCGACGAATATTTCTGGCCTATGCCGCGAGTGGACATTTCGCCTGAGATACCGAAGCATTTACCCCGAGAATTGGGTTTTGCTGTGCCGGCAAAGCTTGCGCACACATATCTTGGTGATCCAGGTGTCAGTTGGTTCACTCACCCAAGCCCGTGGGTCGGTTTACTTAGACCCTCGCAATCAGAGCTGTTTTTTCTGTCTGGTATCTTCGAGTTGGAACTCGATCAGAAGTTAACCAACCATTTCTGTCTGATGTTTTTGGACCCTTTCTTCAGACCTGGACTAAACACCGGTCCGATGTCTCACGCAATGTTGGCTTGGTATTTGGCTAGCGCCGATGAAGGGATCGGAACAAGCTCGGTTGATGCGCTTGCGACGATCATCGCGCAGAGGACGTTCAGTCCGACCGAATTCGCTACCGCCGCCCGTCAGCTTGTCTTTTTCGCAGCATTGCCGCTGCGGCGATGGACCAAGCGTTTGGCCGAGGTGGCAGGTGTGTCCGCTCAGCATGGCAAGGCGGTCAGACGGGCCTTGTCCTGGATGTTGGTGGACCTGCCCGACGATGTGCCACGAGATTTGGGCGGGTTGCTTGAGTTGCTGCACGAGTTGTGTACCGCGAGCGGTACGGGTCTTGAGAACACAGAAGCCGTCGTCGCCCTCAACAACATCAAGGTTGCGGGCAAAACAGGTAAGTTCGCCAAAAAGCTGGTCGGTTTTATAGGCCCTATAGACTAGGGTCTGGCTCCGGCCGAATTGACAAAGATCGAGTAGACGGACGTCGATGCGGTGATGAACAGAACATTTCCCCGCGCTCCACCAAAAGTCAGGTTGGCAACGGTTTCGGGCACTCTGATTTTTCCTAGCAGATCACCGTCAGGAGAAAATACATGAACCCCATCCGCTGCCGAGCACCAGATATTGTCGTGTCGATCTACACGCAGCCCATCAGGAAGGCCGTTGTCAATCTCACAAAACTCTGCGCTATTCGCAAGACTACCATCTTCACCCAAATCAAATACGCGAAGAACAGACGGTACAGATGGATCGTGGCTGCTGCCGGACTCCGCGATGAAAAGACGAGTTTCATCCTTTGAAAATGCCAGCCCGTTTGGTTGGACAAAGCTTTTCGTGACCGCGTTGATTTCAAACGAATTGGGATCGACACGATACACGAAACTGCCGTCCTGTTCGGGCTCGGCTTTGTACCCTTCCAAGTCTGACAGTATGCCATAGGTTGGATCCGAGAACCAAATGGAACCATCCTGTCGCACGACCACGTCGTTGGGAGAGTTCAGGAGTTTCCCCGCGTGGCGATCTGCAATCACAGACCTGCTGCCGTCGTGCTCGGTCCTGATCACCGATCTGGTTCCGTGATGGCAGGTTACCAGACGACCCATCGGATCACGGGTGTTGCCGTTGGCATAGTCCGAATGCTGCCGGTAAACACTTACCCCTCCGTCGGGTGTCCACTGACATATCCGCGCGTTCGGAATGTCTGAAAACAGCAGCAGATTATGAGCAGGAAACCAAACAGGACCTTCAGTCCATATATGTCCCGCAGATATTCGGGAAAGCCCTACATTAGTGTGGATCAGATCGCGAAATTCCGGGCGTATGATTTCATATGTCTGCGAAAGGGTCATACATCGTATCCTTTGCGACTGGCCAATGCGACGACCCCGACGATAACGACACCGGTCAGGATCAACCGAATTCCGGCCCCTAGCCCGTACGAGTTCAGCATTGAGACGATCAAAAACATAAAGAGAGCGGCACCCCAGATACCGGGCACATTTGAATTGCCGCCACCGATGGATGATCCTCCGATCACGACCACGGCAATCGACATCAACATGTATTCGGTTCCCATGTTGAGGTTGGCCCCGCCCGAGAAGCTGGCGAGTAAAAACCCCGCAAGTGCAGCGCAGACGGCCGAATTCACGTAGACGCCAAAACGTACTGCGTGGACGGGCACTCCGCTGAGACGGGCGGCGCGCAGGTTTTGACCGATTGCGGAAATCCAGCGGCCGGCAATTGCGCGCTCTAGCACGACCCACGCGAGGATTGCCAACAGGATGCCGACTACGGCGATGTTCGGAATACCAAGTGCGCCACCGGTTGCGAATTCTGCCAACGGTTCGGGCGGTTTGATCCGCAGGCCCCGGTTCGACCAGATCGCAAGCGACTGGTACAGGAACGAGGCTGAAAGCGTGGCGATAATAGGCGGGATACGCAGCAACAGTATCAGGCCAAAGTTAATGACCCCGCAACCGATACCAACCCCGATTGCGACCAGCAGGCCGGGCAGGATCATCGCGGTTTCACTGTCCATGAATTTCAAGGCAAGCGTGGCTGCCAAAGTCATCGAAGCCGGAATGGACAGGTCTATGTTGCCGGGACCCAAAGTGATAACCAGCATCTGACCAATGCCGACGATGGCAGAAAAAGACGCAAAGGTCAGGGCGGCGTAAAACAGCGATCCAGCCCCGGACCCGGCGATCAGACTGGTGGCGCCGAAGGTAATGGCAGCCGCAAGAAATGCCCAAATCCAGGGTTTGCTCAGTAACGCGCGGACAGAAGTTGCAGCCGTCATCGGTTCTGATGCGTTGTCGATCATGCAACGGCCCCTTTGCGGATGAAGACAAGCCGAACGGCAAGAACAAGGATCAGGATCGCGCCCTGCGCGCCAATCTGCCAGTCCGGTGACAGGCGCAGAAACGACAGGAAACTGGCGGCCAGCGTTAAAGTCAAAGCACCAATCACGGCCCCGAAAGGAGAAATGCGACCGCCGACGAATTCTCCGCCGCCGAGAATCACGCCAGCTATCGACAACAGCGTATAACGCAGCGCGATATTGGCATCCGCGGCGGTTGTCAGCCCGACCAGAGACATCCCTGCAAGTACGCCAAACAGCCCCGCCAGCCCGTAGGCCGAGGCTCGCAACCGCACCAACGACCATCCTGCACGTTCCATCGCACGGTCATTTCCGCCGACACCCTGTAGGATCACTCCGACCCAAGATCGCTTGATCAAAAAGTGCACGGCCAATGCAATGACCAGTGGTGCAACAACGGCGATCGGAACCAGCGGAGTCTTCAGGCTCATTAGTGTTTTCAGCCATTCCGGCGACGCTCCACCGGGGGATGGCAGGATCAAGACCGCTAGGCCTCCCCAGACAAAGGACATGCCCAATGTAACAACGATGGCGGGCAATCCGCGCAATTGGATCAATGCGCCCAGCAGCGCGTAAGCCAAGATGGCTGCGGCCAGGATCATGTAGCCAATAACAGGGGTGTCATGGACAAATGTCGCCGTAACGCAGGCGCAAAAGCTGACAAACGTCCCGATGGAAAGGTCGATGTCATTTACCATGATGATCATCATTTGGGCGATGGTGGCCAAAGCCACTGGTATGGCAAGATTGAACAGCAGGTTCAGACCAAAATAGCTCATCGCGCGGGGCTGCAGATAGAACACGGCCCCCAACAATAAAACAAGCGACAAAACCGGCAGGGCCAGGCGTAGACGATCGCCGCTCATTGTACTGCCTCCTGCATTTCGAATGAGGCATGCAGGATGTTTTCTTCGCTGATCTCATCACCGACCAGTTCTGCAGCGATTTCGCCAGCGCGAAACACAAAGACCCGGTCACATTCCAGGATTTCGTCGGTCTCGGTTGAGTACCAAAGAAAGCTGCGGCCTTTGGCGGCTTCGTTCTGAATCATTTGATAGACTTCTTTTTTCGTTCCGATATCCACGCCGCGCATCGGATCGTCCATCACGACCAAAGGGGCCGAGGATGCAAGGGCACGGGCAAACAGGACCTTTTGCTGATTGCCGCCGGACAGAGATAATATCGGGTTCAGCAGGTTGTCTGTGCGAATTCCGATCCGGTCTTTCCATTTCTGAACCAGCCCCGACTCGGCCGGTCGGTCTACCATCCAGCGCTTGCTGAACTCTGGCAAGGTCGTCAAAGATAGGTTCCGCAAAATGGACCATAGGGGCATCACACCGTCTCGGGCGCGGTCACCGGCCACGAAAACAACCTCGGGGCGCTTGCCTGATTTCCAGACGGAGGAATGGTCAAAGAAGATCTGAGCCAGCGCTTCGGCCTGCCCATGCCCGGCCAGACCGGCCAAACCCACGATCTCGCCCTGACGCGCGTCCAGCCCTATAGCAGAGCTGACAAGGACAGGCCCCAGCTCCCGTTCGGATCGCGCGCTGCCCTGCGCGTCGTCATCCGGTGCGACATGCCCCATTGCGTCAACGATGGATTGACGGGTAAACGCCTGCGCTGGCTTGTCATCCACGATCTGACCGTCTTTCATGATCACGATGCGGGTCGAGACGTCGAAAATTTCGCCCATCATGTGCGAAATGAACAGAACCGCTCCGCCCTCGGAACAGTAACGCTTGATATGGTCCAGCAACTGCTGAGCGATTGCCGCATCCAGCGACGAGGTTGGTTCGTCCAGAATAACAAGACTGGGCTCGCTGTCGCGGTCGGCGAAAGCGATGGCGATCTCGACCATTTGGCGTTCGGCAATACTAAGATCGCCAACTGTGGCGCGAGGGCGAATGCCATGGCCGGGAAAGACAAGGTCCAGAGCGTCCGTCATTTTCTGCGACGCGACTTTGCGCCAGCCTTTGCGCGGCATATTGCGATACGGGATCCGCAGGTTTTCCAGAACCGTCAGATTTGGACAAAGCGAGAGTTCCTGAAACACGCTGCGCACTCCGGACGCTTGCGCGTTTTCGCTGTTTTTATGGACGGGGTCCGAGACCCGATACCGAACCGCACCTTCTGTTGGGGTTAAACGCCCATTGATCACATTGGCCAGCGTTGATTTCCCTGCGCCGTTGTGGCCTACAAGACCAACACATTCCCCGGCTTTAATCTCGATCGACGCGGCCCGAAGCGCCTGAACCGGCCCAAATGACATATGGGCCGCGTCCAGCGCGACAACCGGCGCATCAGGTGCGCCGGATATCGTTTGCATGTCTTTCATCGATTTACTTGGACGAAGCGATCACGGCCTTGGCATCTTCCAAGGAGTATTCGACATTCGCAACCGAACCCTTGGGCGTGGTTTTCAACGCGTCTTCAAGTTCGTCCTGTGAAATAGCCAGGAAGGGAACGGTAAGGTCCTTGGGCACCTCATTTCCGTCCAGAACCTGCTGCGCCACCCAGAAAGCCAGGGTGCTGACACCGGGTGCAATCGACAGCGAAGTCGTTTCATAACAGTTCGCGGATTTTTCATCTGACCACCACTGCAGCTCATCCTGCCGGTTACCCATGACGATGGTTGGCATTGCTCGGTCGGTGGCTCCGATGGCTTGTGCGGCCCCATAGCCGTCACCGCCTTGGGTCACGACACCGACAATCTCGGGCAGGCTGGGCAAAATACCCGCAACGGCTTTCTGGGCCACGTCTTGAGCCCAATCGCCATGGACCGAACCCACGATTTCAAAGTTGGAGTTCTTCACTTCGTCATGGATGCCGGCGCTGATTTCATCGTCCACGAAAACGCCTGCCAAGCCCCTGATTTCAAGCAGGTTACCGCCTTCGGGATAGCGTTCAGCCAAGTATTTGACCTGCTCGCGACCCATTTGTTGGAAATCGACGGCGATACGCCATGCGCAGGGTTCCTGTACGATACCGTCAAAGGATACAACGGTAATTCCGGCGTCACAGGCAGCTTTGACGGCGCCGTTGATCGCTGTGGGCGAGGCCGCGTTGATCACGATCGCATCATACCCCTGCAGGATCATGTTTTGAATTTGCGCAGCCTGCTCGGTGGCCTGGTTTTCGGACGTCGTAAAGGCATCAGCGGAAGCAACTTTACCGTCTGCAACCGCGGCCTCTCCGACTTTTTGCCAGCTTTCCAGCATCGCTTGGCGCCATGAATTACCGGCATAGTTGTTGGACAAGGCGATGCGCTTGTCAGATGTGTCCGCCACGACGTTGGTGGCTGCGAATACCGTGATCCCGGCGGCTGCGCCGAGCATAATGGCCTTGAGTGTCATTCTTTCCTCCCTCGGCGGCCGATCCGCCGCACAAATACCGCGCCCGCTCCTCCGGGACGATGTCGGAAAGATTCCCCGGCAGGTGCGAAAGGTTAAGAGTAGGATGCGCGCAAAGCTTGCGGGTTCCCGCAAAACTGTTGCGGTAATCCGCATGACAGGATCGGGGCAGACTTCTATACTCTGGTGTGCTGGCCAATTTACCGAAAGTGCGTCGATGGCTGATCTTGCCTACTACCTTAGAATTTCCAACCACCTGGCGGGAAACCTGGACATCAAATCCGCGCTGCGCTCGGTCAAGTCCGAGATTGACCGCATTCTGCAGGTCGATCATTTGGATGTTTGTCTCATCGACGACAAAGGATACTGGAACACAAGCTACGAAGTAGGTCTTCGCACGAGTTGGAGCCGTACGCGGGCTCCTGTCGAGGTATCTCCGGTACGCGATATACTGCGCGGTGAATGTGACAGTCTACTCACTGGAAATGCTTTGGAGGACCCGCGATACGTTTTCGAAGGCGCAGACTGCGGACCCATCATCAGACATGAAATGCGCAGCCGCGTGAATGTTGCGATGAAGGTACTTGGCCGTACGATCGGGGCGCTGAACTGTTCTTCCCGAAAGCCCGATTTCTACGATGAACAGGCCTTGGAACAAGTGCGCAATATCGCAGATATCCTTGCCCCATATTTCTATGCCTTGCGTGCAAATGAACAAACACGGCGCGAAGCGATCATGCGTGCGGAACTACAAGCCCGTGAGGAAGGGTTGCGTCTAGGTGCACTTAGCCTGACAGATGCGTTGGAACTGGAGCGCCAACGGATCGGCATGGACTTGCATGATCAGACTTTGGCCGACATGACCCGTATCAGTCGTGAGTTGGAGCGGTGTAAGACAGCTAAAGACATCGAAGTGCTCCGCGGCAATTTGCAGATCTGCATTCAGGGTCTGCGGGAAATAATCGATACATCCATTCCATCGTTGTTGGAGCTGTTTGGCTTTCAACACGCTGTCCGGACTCATTTAGAGCGCGCGGTAGGCGCTGATCAGGACATCGAGATCGACGTGCGTGATTTTTCTGATGGTCTGATAGATGACCTGCCACAAACCAAGCGGATCGCTTTGTTTCGGATTGCACAAGAAGCCATCAACAATGCTGTACGTCATGCGGATGCTTCTTCGATCCTGGTCGAGATCGAATGTCGCGAAGGGCTTCACTTGCGGATCAGGGACAATGGCGCAAGCGCCTCCGCACTCGAGGCAAAAAAGGCGTCTGGTGGTCTGACCCATATGCGCACACGCGCCAGATTGATCGCTGCGCAGTTTGACATTCGGTGTTCTGAAGGCACTGAAATCAGTGTTTGTCTTCCGGTGTCCGAATGCCCCAACAGAAAGGTGAGTGCATGAAAGTTCTGTTGGTCGAAGACGACGCTATGCATGCCAATTACTTGAAGGAATTGGTTCAGGAAGCGTTGCCCGAGGCGTCAGAAGTGAGTCTGGCGACAAATGGCCGAGACGGAGAAATTCAGGCCCGCCAGGACGCCGTTGAAGCCATTGTCATGGATCTGCGCATGAAAGAGCGCAATGGTATCGAGGCCGCACGCACCATTTGGTCAGAACGACCTGACACGCGTATCCTATTCTGGTCGAACTATTCGGATGAGGCTTACCTGCGTGGCATTGCTCGGATCGTGCCGAAAGAGGCGGCTTATGGTTATGTCCTAA
Organism: Ruegeria sp. D3; assembly: GCF_056534465.1. Lineage (NCBI taxonomy): Bacteria > Pseudomonadati > Pseudomonadota > Alphaproteobacteria > Rhodobacterales > Roseobacteraceae > Ruegeria > Ruegeria sp. D3. The sequence goes on along the minus strand of NZ_JBQFPK010000006.1, from coordinate 101,597 downwards.
AGACGGCCAGCCCATCCCGGATGCATCTGGCTCTGCGTGCGGTGTTGCTTGAGGCTCAGATCATGGTGGATCGCGAGATTCATCAGATTCAAAGAGATCAGAGCCGGTCCGGTGAAGCCCTGACCGAGGTTGAACTAGCCATCCTGACCGATCTTGCGCTTGGCTTGCCGGATAAGGCGATTGCTGCCCGTCGCAAACTGGCGCTGCGGACGATACAAAACCGACTGCTTTCGATATACGAAAAACTGGATGTGAACGATTTGCTGATTGATACCGGCGATGTCGCGATCAACAAACGTGTCCGCGCCGTTTCAAAAGCAATGACGTCTCAGATTTTGAACAACGAAGCCATCGTAGCAGCAGAGAAAGACCTCAGCAGCTGGTTGGCCCGATCGTCTTTTCACGTATAGCGCCACGCGTCAGGCGGGCAGAATATTGTGGTTAAGCCGGAACAGATTTTCCGGATCATACTGCGCCTTGACTTTGGCCAGCCTCATCCCGTTTTCACCGTAGGCACCGGCCATGTGATCGGCCTCATCTTCGGGCATGAAATTGACATAGGCGCTGCCGGTGGCATGGGGCGTCATACGATCATAGAGCGCGCGTGCCCATGCAATGCATTCGTCGTCTTTTTGAGGGTCCTCCCACCGGGTATGGACGTTCATGATGAAATGCGCGGACCGTTCCGGATATGCGGTGGCGTCGGAAGACACGCGGGCCATGGCACCGCCCACATGCGCAATAAACACCTCGCATGCCGGGTCGGGCAAGCTGGAGATACCATTCAGCAACCCCGTTATCGCATCTGATGACAACGTGCTGAAATCGTGACTTTTCCAGTAGTTCCGTGCACCCGGTGTCAAAAGCGGGTCAAACGCCGCCTGCCAGTCCACAAAGGCGTGGGGCGAAATGACATCCACAATCGGAGAGCCCAACCCGCGTAGTTCCTTCATGGCGTCCTCGCCATCTCCCATGGGGCCGGCATAGCAGGCGGCAAAGATCAGAACTTCCCGCCCGTGCCATTCTTCGGGCAGGAAGGGCAAAGGGGGCGCTTTGCGCATCACGCTCCAGACTGTCAATTCATCGGGTGCAGAATCCGCTATTTGCACATACTCGGCCAACAAGCCTGGCGCGGCTTCGATGGGGTGAACAATCAGTCCGGATAGGACCTGAGGACCGAGAGGATGCAGTTGGAATTCAAACGAGGTGACGACGCCGAAATTCCCCCCGCCACCACGGATTGCCCAAAATAGATCGGGGTGGCTGGACGGTGATGCAGTGACGATCATACCTTCCGCTGTGACCACCTCGGCTGAAAGAAGGTTGTCGATAGTCATGCCAAACTTGCGTGTGGTCCAGCCGAAACCTCCACCCAGGGTCAATCCGGCTGTACCGGTTGTCGAGTTGATCCCGAGCGGAACGGCCAAGCCGTGGGCCTGCGTCTCGCGGTCAACGTCGCCCAGCAAGGCGCCAGGTGCGACTCGAGCGGTTCTGGCCATCGGGTCTACGTGGACTGATCGCATCTGGGACAAGTCCAGCATAACCGCATCGTCAGCAACAGCGTGACCGGCGATCTGATGTCCGCCCGATCGAACTGACATGACCAGACCAGCGTCCCTTACAAAATTCACTGCCTTTTGTACGTCGCTTGCACCCAAAGCCTGAATGACGAATCCAGGATGGCGATCCACGATACTGTTCCAGGTTGTGCGTGCTGCGTCGTATTCCGCAGTACCTTCGCAATACACGCCACCGCGTAAAGCCGCACTAAGATCATCCAGTGAAGACTGGTCAACTTGGGCCGAAGTCCCATGCAGAGTTTTTACGTCGAACATAATCGATGCCTTCCTTAATAATGGAAGGTCTCTTGCCACTTGCCTCTGATAGAAATTGGAGTTTCAATTATTGCGTCTTACGCGAAAACTCCCGGATCTATCCGATCTACCGGAGTTATAACATCTGCCGGAATATTCAGGCGCGCGGCTGCTTTTCTCAGGCTTTCCTCGTCAGGCGCTTCGTAAAGACAATAGGTTTTGCGTTTATCGGCACTAAGGAACGAGAAGATCCATTCGACCCCCTCCTCATCGTTGATTTCCTTGATGTGCGCTTTGCCGTCGTCCGTGATATTCAGCTGTTCGGCGAAATGGCGTTCTATAATATATCTTGGCATATGCACCCCCAGGGCATGCGTTTATGAACTAAGTGACCGTTCCTTCAAGCTTAGACATAAGGGAAATCATACCCAAATTCTGTGCGATTGCCAACGCTTCGGCCTCTAGGTGAAACGCATGTTCGAGGTTCTGCTTATGCCCGAATTTTCGCAAAGCAGACGCGTATGAAGCCTTGCTGTGCGCGATCCAAGGTGGGCTGGCCATATTTGTGTCGATCTCGATTGCCTTGGTCAGCATATGTTCCGCGATGTCGCGATCGCCCAGCAAGGTTGCCAGATTGCCTAGCCGGCGTGCGGCCGCCCCGGTGCAAACGGTGGTGGCACCAGCAGTGATCGTCAGGTCCTCGTAGGGCAAAAGCAGGTCAAACAGCGTTTGCGCATGGTCTTGCCTGCCAACCGCGACACAAATATCCGCAAGATATGACAGCGTAGTTGAATACATGGCATCTGCCGGTAGGTCGAACCGGTTTGCCGCCAATTCGTTGAGAATCCGTTCGGCCGGGTCGGAATAGCCCAACTCGGCGGCGATAAGACCAAAGCCAGGTTTCCAAGTGATGTCGTCGGGGTCTTCCTCCATCAGTTTCTTGATCACCGGAGCGACCTCGTGAAGCCGGTTCTGTTCGCGTCGGATCGTGAACATCTGCACACCGAAAACACCTTCGATGTGTTTACCGTGGGTTTTTCGGCCGATCTTTACAGCCTCAGTCGCGAATGCTTCGGCTTGTTGCCAAGCGCCTTCCATGATGGCAACCATCGCGCGCGCGTGGATTTGAACCCAGTAAAGCTGCAGGTGATTGTCCTTTTGCGAGACCTCTGTCAGCAGCTTGAGCGAGCGGTCAAGCATAACCCTGTCAGCCATCTCGGCCCCAACAAACAGGCTGAGGGTCCGGTCGCGCCCTTGGTCAATCGTGCCCAGTTTTTCGGCGACGTCGTGCATGGCTTGCAGGTTTTGCCGCCAATTTCGCGCCTCTTCATCCTGCCGAGCCACAAACGGGGCACCAAAACGCATCATCATGACTGAGAACTGCGATTTGTAGTCACCGAGATTTGCCGCCAGTTTCATGGCGCGGTGGCCGTACTCCGCCCCTTCACTAAACTGACCGATAAACATATAGGCCCGAGCGAGTTGGCTCATCAACTGGCACTGGCGTCTTTCGTCGTCTTCGGGCAGACCATTCAGTGCCTCAAGACACAATGAGATCGCCTCATTGTGACGTTGGCTGGACATCATGCACGAATCCGCGAAGTGCTGCGCGATGTCTGCGGACAGTTCGGCATGTCCCAGTGTTCGGGCCGCGTCGGAGGCTTGTTTGAGCTTGGCAATCCCTTGAGGCAGATCCCCGAGGCTGTCGTAGCTGCGCCCAACCAGAACCATCGCCGTAATTGTTTCTGCGCTGTTTTGCGTTCCAAGTTTCTCTGCAGCATGAAGTGCCTCGGTCGCGTTGGTCATCGCTTCTTGACTGGCAGACCGGGCAAGGGCCATTTCTGTTGCCAATTTCCATTGCGTGAACGCGACCTGCCAATCTTCTGCTTCGGTCAAATGCCTTGCTACCAATTCAGGTCGGCGCGCAATCTCGGCCGATCGCAGACGTGTCAGGGCCTTGGCTACGTTTGCGTGTTGGGTTCTTCGGGTCGCAGACAGCATGGATTGGTATGCGGTATCGCGGATCAGGGCATGCCGGAAAACAAATTGGCCGCGGCTGTGTCCGCTTTCGAAAACAAGTCCCGTTTCCACCAGTTCTGCCAGCCCCGACTGCAGGTCCGGTCTTTCCAGATCAATTGCCTCCGCCAGAAGGTCCAGCGCAAACTCGCGACCGATGACCGCGCCTGTCAACGCCATTTGCTTTGCCTCTGGCGACACAGCGTCGAGCCTGGCCATCAATGCGCCCTTCAACGAAGACGGAACGGCCAGATTTTCTTCTCCGGCTTCCATATATGCGCTGGTAAGTTCTTCGACGAATAGAGGCACGCCGTCGGTTTTTTCCATGATCAGGCGAACCAGAGACGCGCCTGGTGACTGGCCCGATATGTTTTGGATCAGGTTTTCAACTTGTTCAAAGTTGAAACGACGCAGGTGCAAGGTCTGGACGTGCGCATCGCCGGCGTCGCGCTGTAGTTCCCAGCCAGGGCGGTGCGTGATCAGGATCATCAGCGGCAAATCTGCGCAGATCGCCCGGAACCGATCAAGCAAGGCGTTCGTCGACGGGTCGATCCAATGCGCATCCTCGACGCACAGAACGACCGGTTTAACCTGCGACCGCGCCTGCACCGTCTTTATCAACGTTTGCACAGTTATGTCGCGCTGTTCCTGCGGAGACAGGTCCAGAATATCCCGAGCCAATGCGCTTGCGGGGGCGACCAAGGCTGCAAAAACGGGAAGAACCTGATCCAAGTCGATGCCTTGCCGCGCTTCGAGCATGGCCCGGACGTGGCGCAACACCTGGTCGTCGTCGAAGCCTGGCTCCACTCCTGCATCCTGCGATATTCGCTCGGTTACAGGATGGAACGGACTACTGGTTAGATATGGCGAGCAATTCAGTCTGATGATATCAGCCTGACCTGCATTCGTAACGTCGTTCAGAAATTCTTCTGTCAGGCGTGATTTTCCTATGCCCGCTTCTCCGGTCAGCAGAATGACTTCACCCTGTCCTGCGCGGGCGCGAAGCCAGGTTTGTTGCAGGATACCCTTTTCGGAACTGCGCCCAACAAGCTGGTTTGATCCGTCATCACGATGTGCTGCTTTAAACCGGCTTTCAGCTTGCCTTTCACTAACCACCTGCAAGAGCTCTCGGGGGTCTTCAAATCCCTTAAGGTCGACGCGCCCAAGCGACGAGAATTCGAAAATACGATGTAGCATCGCTTGCGAATCCTCTTGGGTCAGAACAACCGTGTTCGGCGGGGCTTTTTCCTGCAACCGAGCAGCAAGGTTGAGGATTGGGCCCGTCATCGCGCCTTCTTCATGTGTGTTTTCGCCGATTGTATCGCCAACAACTACATCGCCACTTGCGATGCCTATACGTGCGGCCAGCGGTTGACCGGAAGGCGTCCGGAGCTTTTGAACCCGGGAGATAGCCTCTAAACCGGCCTTAACCGCGCGCAAGGCGTGGTCTTCGAATGCACGCGGCCAACCAAAAAAGACCAGCAATCCATCGCCAAGATACTTGGCGACAAAGCCACCATAGCGTGATACCGCACCTGCAACTGCGTCCTGATAGGTTTGCAACAGCAGGCGCATGTCTTCGGGGTCCAATTGGTTCGTCAGTTCTGTCGAGCCGACAAGATCAGCGAAGAACACCGTCAGATGCCGGCGTTCGGCCTCATCGTTTTTGACCGCTTGATCCGGAAGCAAAGAAGTAGCCGAAGAATAGACATGGTCTTGTTGATCGAATTCCTGAATGGCAGCCAGCAGGATTTTCCTGTGGCCCAATGACACCCCTATTTCCTTGAGGTCGTCATTCGTAAGCAGAGGCAGCGCACGCGCGTCGACGTCGTTTTGCCGAAACGCATCAGTGTACTGACCCAACCCAAGTTCTTGCAGCCATGTTCCGACTTCAAAACCCATTGCAGGATCATGCGGTGGAAACGGATTTGGATCAAGTTGAGCGTTCAGGCGCGCAACGGGAAGCGCGTAGGCGACGCGAAGGTTCGCGTCGCCGATACCGTTTGGTTAGACAGTCGCACCTTTGATGCGGATCGCCGATCCAAGTGCTCCGGCGCAGAAGCCGACGACGACTGCGATAACCAATTCGATGGTCTGGATATTGGCAAAGGACCAGTGTGCGAAGATAAGCGTTTCAAGCACACCGACGACACCGCCCATAACCGCGCCTAGCATCAGGTTGCGGGTCATCATACCCAGCGCAAGGCCCAAGATGCCCGGCAGGCTGATAATGTTGGCGCCGATTGTTCCCAGAAGTTCAAGCATATCGTGCCCTTTCTCAGTCGGCCTGCTTGGTCAGGAATGACCGGATTTCTGCGCTGCTATCAGCAACCTGATCTTGCAGCGTTCCAGACGCTTTGCTCGCCAGAGTTTCCGTCACCTCTTGGTATTGTTCCAGGTATCCGGGTGGCAGGCTGTGTGCGATGCCCTGATGGCAGTCGATGCATGTCATGTTGTTGTCGATCGCCCTTTGGTGTTCGGACGCGGCGCGGGTTTCCTGAATAGTGAAGTCCATGTAGTCGAAATTATGGCAGTTGCGGCATTCGCGACTGTCCGATGCCTTCATCTTTTTCCACACAGCCGAGGCCATACTCAGGCGATGGTCTTCGTATTTTTCAGGCGTACTGATTGTGCCAGCCAACTCGTGATAAACGTCTTTGACAGCCATGATCTTGGCCTTGATTTTGTGGTTCCATTCATGGGGAACGTGACAATCCGAACAAATAGCCCGGACGCCCGAGTGGTTGTTATAGTGAACCGTTTCGCGGTATTCGCCCAGATTGGTCTCCATCGTGTGACACGAGGTGCAGAATTCCTCGGTGTTGGTCAGTTCCAGGGTCCAGTGGAACCCGCCCCAGAACAGGATGCCAGCCAGAAAACCTGCCAGCACCAGAAAACCCGAGCTGAACATGACGGCCGGTGTCCAGATCGCGTTCCAGATGCGGTCTATCCAGCCGCGTTTTTCGGGGGAGTCTGCCATGTCGGTGCTCCTTTCAGTCAAGCGTTGGATCAGTTTCCGGAAGAAGGTTCAAAAACATTGTCGACGAGCGCGGGCGTGTCTGCCTGCGGAACATGACACTGATTGCAGAAGTACCGAGTACCGGCGATTTGATCCAGTTCACGTCCTTCGCGATCCAGGTAGTGCGTCATCGATAAAGTGGGTGCGTTGCGCTCACCGGCCTTTGTCCAGTCGTGGCAGGACAGGCATTGGTTGGTCCGCAGATCAATCTGGTACTGGTCGATTGAATGCGGGATCAGCGGAGGTTGCTGTCGGTAATTCCTCTGCATACGCCCTTCGATAGTGCGGTGGACCTGATCGAGTGGAACGGGTTCATCAACCTCGGCCCCGCGCAGGGCTTCGACTTGCGCGGATTGGGCAAGGGCGAAACTACTCAGAAGTAAAACGGGGATCAGGGCGGTGACGCCGGTCAGGATTGGCTTGTTCATCTTGGCACTCCCTTAGGTAGGTCTGGCTGCGCGCCTCTCGGGCGCGGGAACGGGATCGAAAGGCGCGGCGACCTGGTCGTCGAACCGGTGAGTAAACTTGAAGACATCGACCGCGCAGACATCGATACAGCGGCCGCAATTCGTGCAGTCGGGCGACAGGATCAGCGGTGTGGTGCCGGTTTTGCCGCGTAACGCGGGTGAGATGACGTGGTTTTCCGGGCAAACGGCAAAGCAATCCATGCAGTCGTCACAGGCTGCGCGATTGGGCGCGCTGACACGCAACATCGCTTTGGTGCCAATCAGGCCATAGAATGCTCCGACCGGGCACAGGTGCCCGCACCATCCGTGGCGTGACACGAACAGGTCGAAGAAGAAGATCGCAACGATCATCGCCCAGACAAAGCCCGCGCCGAAAATCAGCCCGCGATGCAGCATGGTAATCGGGTTGATCAGCTCCCACGCAATGACGCCGGTCAGACCCGAAACGATCAGCACCGTAGCTAGGATCCACAGTCGGGTACCGCGTTTGGGTTGCCAGCCTTTGGGCAGATCCAGCTTGCGGTGCAGCCAATGGGCGGCATCGGTTACGGGGTTGATCGGGCAGGCCCAGGAACAATAAACCCGACCGCCGATCAGCGCGTAGGCGACCAGAACAATCAGGCCTCCGATCAGGGCGGTAAGCTCGGGCCAGTGCCCGGCAACCACGCTTTGCAACAGCACAAGCGGGTCGGTCAGCGGCAGCACGCCAAGGGTCAGCGACCCGGCCAGCGTGCCCTGAATGATCCAGATGCCAAACCACGGGCCCAGCAGAAACAGAACCAGAAAGAACAGTTGAGAGGCACGGCGCAGCAGCAGGTATTTGTGCGCGCCGATCCAGCCTTTGACTTCGATGGCTTCCTGTCCGACAGGCATATGGGTGCGGGTGCTCATTGTCCGGCCCCCGGCAAATTGTATTCCGGCGCAAAGCCGCCCGGCGCGACCAGATTATCGGTACCCGGTCCGGGAAGGCGATCGGGCAGGTCGATGATACCTTCGACCACGGGCGCGCCTTTAGCGGCCTTTTCTTCCCAGCCTTTGCGATAGTGGTCGGCACTGCTACCGCGTGCCAGCCGGGTGGGCAGAACCTTGATCGCGGCTTCCGGTAGAACGCAGCTTTTCTCGCACATTCCACAACCGGTGCAGCGGTCGCCGTGTATGGTAGGGAGGAACAGCGCGTGGTGACCCGAACGGGTGTTATGCGCGGTCTCAAGCGTGATTGCCTCGTCAATCACGGGGCAGACGCGGTAGCAGACGTCGCACCGCAGCCCCAGGAAGTTCAAGCAGTTTTCCTGATCGACCAGAACGGCCACGCCCATATCGGCGTCGTCGATGTTGTCCAGCGAAGGGTCCAGCGCCCCAGTGGGGCAGGCGGCGACACAGGGAATGTCGTCACACATCTCGCATGGCACGTCGCGAGCGGTGAAATAGGGTGTGCCGGTGGCGACGGCATCGACGCCAAGTTCGGCCAGTTTCAGCGTGTCGTAGGGGCAATCCCGCACGCACAGGCCGCAACGGATACAGGCTGACAGGAAGTTTTGTTCCGGCAAGGCTCCGGGGGGACGCAATGCCTCGGCTGGTAACGCCCGCGCGTCGCGCGCCAGCCAGGCCAACATGGACCCGGCCGCCACGCAGCCACCTGCGGCGCGCGCCGAGTCCTGAAGGAACCGGCGCCGCTGCGGCGAGAGGGGAGAGCCAACACCTGACATGGGTCTTACCTTTGCCTTGCCAGTCTCTTACGCGCGCTCGACCTTGCAGGCGCATTTCTTGTAGTCGGTTTCCTTCGATAGCGGGCAGGTTGCATCCAGCGTCAGCTTGTTGGTCAACTGGTGCTCGTCAAACCAAGGCATGAACACCAGTCCGCGTGGTACCTTGTTGCGCCCGCGGGTTTCGACCCGGCTGGTCACCTCGCCCCTGCGAGTGGACAAAACAATTTCCTGACCGCGCCGCAGACCGCGATCCCGTGCGTCGTCGGGGTGCATGAAAACAACGGCTGACGGGAAGGCGCGGTGCAATTCCGGAACCCGACGGGTCATCGAACCCGAATGCCAGTGTTCCAGAACCCGACCAGTACAGAGCCACAAATCGTATTCATTATCCGGCTCTTCAGCAGCAGGTTCATAAGGTGCGAAGATGATTTTGGCCTTGCCGTCTTTGTGGCCATAGAATTTCACGTCGGCCCCTTTGGGTACATAGGGATCATAGCCTTCGCGGAAACGATAAAGCGTTTCTTTACCGTCCACGACCGGCCAACGCATGCCGCGTGCCTGATGGTACATTTCGAACGGTGCCAGATCGTGCCCATGACCGCGCCCGAATTCAGCGTATTCTTCGAACAATCCTTTCTGCACGTAGAACCCAAAATGTTCTGCTTCGTCATTGTCGAAACCTTCGGCGGTTTCAGAAAGCGGGTATTTGTCCACATTCCCGTTCTGGAACAGAACCTCGAACATCGTTTTGCCGCGATGCTCTGGCATCTTGGCCAGCAGCTCTTCGCCCCAAACTTCTTCTACGGTGAAGCGCTTCGAGAATTCCATCAGCTGCCAAAGGTCGGACTTAGCCTCGCCCGGCGCTTTAACCTGTTGATGCCAGAACTGAGTGCGGCGTTCGGCGTTGCCATATGCGCCTTCTTTCTCGACCCACATAGCCGTTGGCAGGATCAGGTCAGCTGAAACTGCGGTGACGGTTGGATAGGGATCTGAAACTGTGATGAAGTTTTCAGGATTGCGATAACCGGGGTACCCTTCCTCATTGATATTCGGGGCGGCTTGCATGTTGTTGTTGCATTGAACCCAATATGCATTCAGCACACCGTCTTTCAGCATTCGGTGTTGCAAAACAGCGTGGAAGCCCGGTTTGGGCGGGATTGTACCTTCGGGAATTTTCCATGCGGTTTCACAAATCTCGCGGTGCTCGTCATTCGCGACAACCATGTCCGCGGGCAGGCGGTGGGCAAATGTGCCAACCTCTCGGGCGGTGCCGCAGGCAGATGGTTGGCCGGTGAGCGAGAAGGGCGAGTTGCCGGGTTCGGAAATCTTGCCAACCAAAAGGTGGACGTTATACATCAGCGAGTTCACCCAAGAACCGCGCGTATGCTGGTTGAAACCCATGGTCCAAAGGCTCATGACTTTCCGGTTTGGATCCGCATATTGTTTCGCAAGTTTCTCAAGCTTGTCAGCGGGAACACCTGAGAGTTCAGATACATATTCCAAAGTGTATGGCTCAACAGCTTTGGCATATTCTTCGAAGCTGATGGGTTCCATTTTGCCCGAGTTCGGGTTTTCCGCGTCTTGCTGAAGTTGGTTTTCGTCGCGCAGGCCGTAACCGATGTCGGTTGCCGTCTTGGTGATGTTTACGTGCTTTTTGACGAAGTCTTCGTTCACCGCACCATTCTGAATGATGTAGTTGGCGATATAGTTCAGGATCGCCAAATCGGTCTGTGGGTTGAACACGATGCCATTGTCCGCCAATTCGAAAGAACGATGTTCAAATGTTGACAGGACATGAACTTCGCAGCCCGGTTTGGTCAGACGCGTGTCTGTCAGGCGCGACCACAGGATGGGGTGCATTTCGGCCATATTGGAACCCCACAGAACGAATGTATCTGCGTGCTCGAAATCGTCATAGCAGCCCATCGGCTCATCTATGCCAAAGGTCCGCATGAACCCAACAACAGCCGAAGCCATACAATGGCGCGCGTTGGGGTCGATATTATTCGAGCGGAAGCCAGCTTTCATCAGTTTGGCGGCGGCATAGCCTTCCCAGACCGTCCACTGACCCGAGCCGAACATGCCCACGCTGGTCGGGCCTTTCTTGGCCAGCGCCTCTTTCCACTTGGCGGCCATGACATCAAAGGCTTCGTCCCAGCTGACCGGTTCGAACTCGCCATTCTTGTCGTATTCACCATTGGTTTTGCGCAGCAACGGAGTGGTCAGGCGGTCTTTGCCATACATGATCTTGGACAGGAAATAGCCCTTGATACAGTTCAGGCCGCGGTTCACCGGCGCGTCCGGGTCGCCCTGAGTGGCCACAACGCGGCCTTCCTTGGTGCCAACCAAAACGGAACAGCCCGTTCCGCAGAACCGGCACGCGGCTTTGTCCCAGCGGATATCCGGCGTTGCCGCCTGAGCGTCGGCTGCGCCTGTGGCCAGCGGAATACCGGCGGCCGAGGCTGTGGCTGTGGCCGCAGTGGCCTTGAGGAATGTCCGGCGTGATTCAGAATGTGTCATAGCGTGAGCCTCCGGCTGGTGGTTTGGCTTGGGGCATCGGGACGCGGGCGGGTCTCTGCGAGGTCCTCGAAATGGTGATAGGTCAACGTCAGAGACACGACCCCTGGGATCTGGTGCAGATCCATGATGGTCTCGGACGCAAGGCGTTCAGGGGTATCTTCGACAACGACGACGAAACGGCCGTCTTCGGTCTGGGCGTGGAGTTCGACGCCCGGAGTTGCGGCCATGGATTGCGCCGCATTGGCAGCATAGTCCGGCGCGACATGGGCAAGGCAACCGCAGATGTTCATTGTATCGCTTCCATTTGAGGTTGAGGGTTATGCTTCAGTGTAAGTGCGTCAGCAGGACAAAGCGCCTCGCACAATCCGCATCCATTGCACGCGTCAACATTCAAAGCGGGTTCCGCGCGCCCTTGGGTTTGGAGCGAAAATCGGATTGCGTTCTGCTCGCAATTGTCCTGACAGATGCGACAGCTGACGCCGTTCATGGATAGGCATGCTTGCTTTTCAAGCGACGCGCGCCATGGCCACAGGGCCAATCGGCTGATATCAAGCGCCGGTGTTGGGCAGGCTTCGGCGCACGCGCCGCAAAACGTGCAGGGATTTTCGGTTGGAGTGAACGCGGGAAATCCATCTGCCGCGATTGAAAGAACGCCTTCGGGGCAAGCCACGACGCAGTCTCGGCATTTTGTGCATTGATCATAAAAGACCTGGCCGACCGATCCCGGAGGCCGGGCTATTTTGCCGTCCTCTTCTTGAAATCGGGCGCGCAGGAAAGCGCGACGGGTCGTCACTTGGTCCATTTTAGACCTGGCTCTCGTCGTTTCTTTTGTTTGCTAATTTCCGCTTAGCGTTTTTGAACCGAGCAGGTTTTGATTTAGATCATTTTTTGGGCACTCTTAAGGTTGATCTAGGATATATTTTTAAATGAATGTCGGAATTTGACGGGTGACCACAGTTTGCAGCCCAAGAATGAGAGAACAGGCTCGGTGTGACCTACCGTTTCGCGTTTGCAGTTCTCAGCAACAAAATGAACACGAAAACGGACCCTAACGAGGTGGTCACTATGCCGACCGGCAGTTCTTGCGGGGCCAGCAGCAGTCTGCTGAGGATATCGGACCCGGTCAGCAGAACAGCGCCGACCACCGCGGCCGCAGGGATTAAGTGGGTGTGCAGTGGTCCGGCAATTCCGCGCGCGATATGCGGAACCATCAGCCCGACGAACCCGATCACCCCGGCGACCGAAACGAATACAGCCGTAGCCAGAGCGGCAACAAAGAACATCTTGAACCGCAGCGACTGGACCGGGACACCCAGTGTCGACGCCGTCATGTCACCGGTCAACAAGGCGTCCAGCCAACGGCTGCGATACAGTGAATAGACCAGAATTAGGACCAAACCCGCGCATACGAGCGGAAAGGTTTCCCAACGCGCCAGACCCAATCCGCCCAGCATCCAGAAGATGACAGAATGCGCAGCACGGTTGTCACCTGCGAAAATCAGGTAATTAGTCAACGCCGAGAACAGAAACGACACGGCAAGCCCAGCCAGGATTAGCTTTTCCGGTGCACTGGTTCGCAGCCCGTGGACAAGAGCCAGCACAATGCCCGAGGCCACCAGACCCCCACAAAATGCTGCTATCGGCAAAGTCCAGAACCCCAGTATGTCACCAGTCACCGTAATGACGAACACTGCCCCCGCCGCCGCACCGGAGGAAAGACCGAACAGGAACGGGTCGGCCAGATCGTTTCGCGTAGTCGTTTGCAGCACGACTCCAACAACTCCAAGGCCAGCGCCGATCACGGCGGCAAAAAGCGCGCGGGGCAGGCGCAGGTCGAAGACGATGCGGTGAAGGGGTGACATGTCTCCCTCGACCAAACCAGCGCCGAGCAGAATAGCTAAGACCGTATCGGACAGAGGAATGGATGTGGTTCCGTAGATTGTCGAAACCAGAAGAAGGGCGGCCAGAATGGCCACCCCCATCAAAAGTGTCAGCCCCAGACGGCCCAAATCAGTTCAGACCCGTGCGCATGGCTGCTGCCAATTTTGCGATGGCCTGAATGTTTGCCGGCCCAGGGGTCAATTCTTCGTACCGCAAACCGATCCAGCGCTCGTTTTTGACCGCGTCGGTTTGTGACATCACAGGATGTTCTTGCAGAAACCTGAACGTATCCGCGGCTCCGTTTCCGGTTTGATAGTCCAACAGCACTAAAAACTCAGGGTTCGCGGCTGCCACGGTTTCCCATGACGTGCGACCCCAGCTTGTGTCCATATCACGGGTAACGTTGAGACCACCCGCCGCTGCTATCATAGCGTTGGGGATTGCGTATTTCCCAGCAGTGAACGGAGCGTCCGCCGGGCCATCCAACAGAAACACTCGAGGTTTCGGTAAGTCTGCGGTTTGTGCCTCGATTGCGGTCAGTTCATCCTTCCAACCAGATACAAGCGCTTCGGCCTTGTCTTTGACATGCATGACTTTGCCCAGTCGCAGAATGTCGTCAAACAAAAGGTCCATGCTGGCCTCGGGGCGGTCTTTATGCAAATGAACGCAGCTTTCAGTCAGGATCATGGTTTTGATCCCGAACGGGGCAAGTGTTTCTGGCGTTACATCACCACCGGGACGCATTCCATAGTACCAGCCGGCGAAGAACAGATCGGGTTCTACCGCGACAATATTTTCCACCGATGGATATTTCGGTGCCAGTTCGGGGATATCTCCACGAAGCGTGTCGAATTCAGGACTGGTTTTGTACCAGCCGGTGATGCCCGTGAGGCCGACGATTTTGTCTTGCAGACCCAGCGCAAAGGCCATGTCGGTCATGTTCATGTCATGTACGACCAACCGTTCGGGCTGGGTTTCAAACACTAACGGTTCACCACAATTGTCTACGGTCACTTCATGCGCAGCAACACCGCCCGCCATGGCCATAACCAGAGCCACGGACAAGATATGTTTCATTTTGGAAATCTCCTGGAGGGTTGGGAAACAGTGGTTTTTCGTATGTCCAGCGCAGGGATCATCCGACCGTCGTGCTGAAAGAACAAGTAGTCGACGCCGAACGTGTCGCGCACATGTTGAGTCGTCAGGACCTCCGAAACAGGGCCAAAGCCGGTCAGCCGGGTAGATTTCATTAATGCGACATGGGTGGCGAATTCGGGGATCATGACAATGTCATGGACAATCATTATGACAGTTATCCCCAGTCCAGCGACCAGCGACAGCATCCGCCCTTTGGCGTCGGGATCCAAATGGTTCGTCGGTTCGTCCAAAAACAGAAGAGTAGGGTTCTGCGCCAGCGCACGCGCGATATGGGCGCGCTGACGTTCGCCACCCGACAACACTGCCATGCGCTTGTCGGCAAGCTCCATAAGGCCGGTCAGGTCCAGAATTCGCGTCAAGTCGTTTGCGTGATCTTCAGAGGAGCGGTCCGAGCGAATTGGAATTTGCCCAAGTGCCACATAGTCACGCAGATGCAACCGCCCATCGGGATATTCCTGCTGACTAACGACGGCAATTTTTCGGGCGCGCTCCGTCGCTGACAATGTTTTCAAGCTCTGCTCTTGCACCAGAACGTCGCCTTCAGACAGAGCTTCAGCGCCACATAGTAAGTTCAGCAGAGTGGTTTTGCCAGCGCCATTCGGACCGGCAATGGCCAGAACCGACCCCTCTTCCAGATCGAACGAGATGTCCTGCAACAGAACGTCACCGTGAAAAGAATAGTAGGCTACACCACGCGCCTGCAGGAAGGGTCTGCTCATCATCGAGCTTCTCGAACAGCCAACGCCGGCATGCGCGCCAATGTCTTAGTTATCAGAGGCGCAGGCCTGTCTGTGGCCTTTGTCCAACCAGTTGCGCTGCCCAGGTATTGCGCGGCGAATTGGGCAAGAGCATTCAGCTCCTGCTCGCTGCCGATATCACCAAACAGGTATTGGGCTTTTCCCAGGGCCTGAAATCCGACAGTGACCGGGTGATCGCATCCAGCCATACAATCTACTGTGCGCACTGCGAAACCCGCAGGCAATTCAGGGCACAAGGCATCCGCAATGTGCTGCGCTGCCTCCAGACCCTGACAGGTCGCGCAGATCAGAACGAAATGATCAGTGGTCTCGACCATCAAGCGCCTGTTCCACGGCCGCTGGGGCCGTACTGAAACGCGGTCGCGCATAAAGGCGTAAGAGGTACCATCAAGCCTCCTTCCAGGACGCCCCGCCCCGGGTTGGTTTCGGTTGCGATGGCAGGTCTCCTGACTTGCGAGTCGAGGCTTGGCCACCCTTCCCGACATTATTCACGTCAGTGGGATATTGGCTTCGCTCACCGCCTACAGTTGCGGGGGCAGTTACGGACTTGGCACTTAAACCTCACCGTATTCCCTTTTCACCGCTGGAGCATGCCCCAGGGAACCATCAAATGCGTCACTGCCCGAGATCAGATCGCCGGTCAACACAAATCACCGGAGGTTGCGCAGGAATGTAGTTTTGAAAATATGTTTCCCTTCAGGAAAATTGCAGGCGATAACGACGAAGCGAAAGGCGTTAAGGATAGGTTGGTGAAAGCATCAAACGATAGGTCCAAACCTCAGTTTTCTCAGGATCCCCACAAGGTCAGGGACCCCGGTGAAAAGAATCTCGAAACGGCGATCGGTCGGGAAATCCGCGCGTTGAGGTTGCAGCAGGGTGTAACAATTGCGGAATTGTCGGGGCTGACCGGGTTATCCATCAGTATGCTGTCAAAAATCGAAAACGGATACACATCGCCTTCATTGACGACGCTGCAATCTCTGGCCAATGCCCTAAGCATGCCGATCACTGCATTTTTCCGCAGATATGAAGAAACCCGAAACGCAACCCACACCAAAGCGGGGGAAGGCATTGAAACCGAGAGGGCCGGGACACGCGCAGGCCATCAATACAGCCTTTTGGGTCATATGGGGTCCAATGCCAGCGGTGTTGTGGTCGAACCCTATCTGATCACGCTGACGGAAGAATCCGACACTTTCCCGACGTTCCAGCATGACGGGATTGAAATGCTCTATATGCTTGAAGGCGAAGTCGATTACAGACACGGCGATCAAATTTATTTGCTGGTGCCGGGTGACACGTTGTTCTTTGATGCGGACGCACCGCATGGACCCGAGGTGTTGCGCAAACTGCCAGCCCGCTACCTGTCGATCATCTCATATCCGCAGACGCGTTAGCCACGATTCGGCGATTGATAAACCGCTGCTGAGGTTTTGCGGGGTTGCTCTCCGTGATTTTTGAATGCGGGGGAAATAGATAGCCGAAAATATTCCCCTTATGAATATTAATTTCCCCTTGTTGATAACCTGAAGTTCAGGTGTTAGCGTCTGCCCAACTCAATACAGGAGAAGCTGACACATGTGTGGAATTGTCGGCCTTTTTTTGAAGGACAAAACGCTCGAGCCTCAATTGGGCGCGATGCTGACAGATATGCTGATCACAATGACGGATCGCGGCCCGGACAGCGCCGGGATCGCGATTTATGGACCTGTCGGAGATCAGGCAAAGCTCACCGTGCAATCCGACAATCCGGACGCGGATTTTCAGACTCTGGCCGAAGATTTGGCCGATGTCTTGACCAGCCCCGTCAGCTTGGGTCGCAATGACACTCATGCGGTTCTGAGCATGGCCAACGACAAAGTCAGCGCTGCGCGGCAGGCCCTGAGGGAATTGCGCCCTGGCCTGCGGATCATGTCCGACGGCGATACGATCGAAATTTATAAAGAAGTTGGATTGCCTCGGGAGGTGGCGGAGCGATTCCAATTGACCTCGATGTCCGGCAGCCACGGGATTGGCCATACACGCATGGCGACTGAATCTGCCGTCACCACAGAAGGGGCGCATCCGTTCAACACCGGCGCGGATCAGTGCTTGGTGCACAACGGATCGCTGTCCAACCACAATGCGCTGCGCCGCAAACTGATGCGTGAAGGCGTGCGCATCGAATCCATGAACGATACCGAGGTTGGCGCGGCCTATCTGACGTGGAGGATGCAAAATGGGGCCACTTTGGGCGAGGCGCTGGAAAGCAGCCTTGAGGATCTCGACGGGTTCTTTACCTTTGTGGTCGGCACCAAGGATGGGTTCGGCGTGGTTCGCGACCCCATCGCCTGCAAACCGGCGGTGATGGCCGAGACCGATCAGTACGTGGCCTTTGGCAGCGAATACCGCGCCTTGGTCAACCTGCCGGGGATCGAGGATGCCCGCGTCTGGGAACCCGAACCTGCAACCGTCTATTTCTGGAGCCACTAAAATGCAGAGCTATGATGTTGCCGAACAGGGCCTGCGCGGGCTGAACGCCGCCCTTCAGGCCCAAAGCACCGAGGCGAACCAGACCCAGTGGCAGGTTCAGAACCCCAAGGGCAGTCACGCCATCGCTGTTGGTTTGGACGCTCCGATTGAGGTCACGGTCAAAGGCTCGACCGGGTACTACTGTGCGGGGATGAACCAGCAGGCGACCGTTCGGGTCGAAGGCTCGGTCGGGCCGGGCGTGGCCGAGAACATGATGTCGGGCACAGTGATCGTTGAAGGCGACGCCAGTCAATATGCCGGGGCCACGGGCCATGGCGGGTTGTTGGTGATCAAGGGCAATGCCAGCTCGCGCTGCGGAATTTCCATGAAGGGGATCAGCATCGTGGTGCATGGCAATATCGGCCATATGTCCGCCTTCATGGCGCAGGCGGGGACGCTGGTGGTCTGCGGCGATGCGGGTGACGCGCTGGGGGACTCATTGTACGAGGCGCGGCTATTCGTGCGCGGCTCGGTCAAAAGTCTGGGCGCGGATTGCATCGAAAAAGAGATGCGCCCCGAACATCTGACCCTACTGGCCGACCTGCTGGACCGCGCAGGCGCGGATGCCAAGCCCGAAGAGTTCAAACGCTATGGCTCGGCCCGCCAGCTGTATAATTTCGATGTCGACAACGCGGCAGAATACTGAGGAAGACCGTTATGGACGATCACACACCACGCACGATGCCGATACAGTCTGAAACGTTTTCAAACCCGGTCAACGCGGAAATTCGGCGGGCGGCGGCAACGGGCATCTATGACATTCGCGGTGGCGGCGCGAAACGCAAGGTGCCGCATTTCGACGATCTGCTGTTTCTGGGGGCCTCGGTCAGCCGCTATCCGCTGGAAGGCTATCGCGAACGCTGTGACACCTCAGTCACGCTGGGCACGCGCTTTGCCAAGAACCCGATACAGCTGGATATTCCGATCACCATCGCAGGCATGAGTTTCGGCGCGTTGTCCGGCCCCGCGAAAGAGGCGCTGGGTCGCGGAGCGTCCGCTGCGGGCACGTCGACCACCACCGGTGACGGCGGTATGACACCCGAGGAACGCGGTCATTCCTCGAAACTGGTCTATCAGTATCTGCCTTCGCGCTATGGCATGAACCCCGACGATTTGCGCAAGGCCGATGCGATTGAGATCGTGGTGGGGCAGGGCGCCAAACCCGGCGGCGGCGGGATGCTGCTAGGCCAAAAGATCAGCGACCGCGTGGCCGAGATGCGGACCCTGCCCAAAGGGATCGACCAGCGCTCGGCATGTCGGCACCCGGATTGGACGGGCCCGGATGACCTTGAGATCAAAATCCTCGAACTGCGTGAAATCACGGGCTGGAAGGTGCCGATCTACGTGAAGGTCGGCGCGACGCGACCCTATTACGACACGGCGCTGGCGGTGAAAGCCGGGGCTGATGTGGTGGTGATGGACGGGATGCAGGGCGGCACTGCGGCCACGCAGGACGTGTTCATCGAACATGTGGGTATCCCGACGCTGGCCTGTATCCGCCCCGCCGTGCAGGCATTGCAAGATCTGGGTGTGCATCGCGAGGTGCAACTGGTGATCTCGGGCGGTATTCGCAACGGTGCTGACGTGGCCAAGGCAATGGCGCTGGGTGCAGATGCGGTGGCCATCGGCACGGCGGCTTTGATCGCCTTGGGCGACAATGATCCGAAATGGGAGGCCGAGTATCAGAAGCTGGGCACCACCACCGGGGCCTATGACGACTGGCATGAAGGCCGCGATCCGGCCGGCATCACCACGCAAGACCCGGAGCTGGCGGCGCGCCTTGACCCGGTTGAGGCCGGGCGGTGTCTACGCAATTACCTCAAGGTCATGACACTTGAGGCGCAGACCATCGCGCGCGCCTGCGGCCACAACGATCTGCACAATCTGGAGCCCGAAGACCTGTGCGCCCTGACGATGGAGGCTGCCGCCATGGCGCGCGTGCCTCTGGCGGGGACAGAGTGGTATCCGGGCAAGCCGGGGTTCTGAGACAAGCGGGCGCGACCCTGACCGGGGCCGCGCCTTTTCTTTTGGGTTCAACAGGGAAAGGAAAGCCGACCATGACGACAGATCTGGCTGCTTTCGCCAAGGAAAAAGGCGTCAAATACTTCATGATCTCGTTCACCGATCTGTTCGGTGGACAACGGGCCAAACTGGTCCCTGCACAAGCCATCGCCGAGATGCAGATCGAAGGCGCAGGCTTTGCCGGGTTCGCCACTTATCTGGACATGACCCCGGCGCACCCTGACATGTTGGCGGTGCCCGATCCGTCCTCGGTCATTCGGCTGCCTTGGAAGCCCGAAGTTGCGTGGGTTGCAGCAGACTGTGTGATGGAGGGTGAAGACGTGGCCCAAGCCCCGCGCAACGTTCTGCGCCGTCTGATCGACGAGGCCGCCGCCGAAGGGCTGCATGTCAAAACCGGGGTCGAGGCCGAGTTCTTTCTGTTGACCCCCGATGGCGAACAGATCAGCGACCCGTTCGATACCGCCGCCAAACCCTGCTATGACCAGCAGGCGGTGATGCGCCGCTATGACGTTGTGCGTGAGATTTGCGATTACATGCTGGATCTGGGCTGGGGCCCGTATCAAAACGACCACGAGGACGCCAATGGCCAGTTCGAGATGAACTGGGAATTCGACGACGTTCTGCGCACCGCCGACAAGCATTCGTTCTTCAAGTTCATGACTAAATCCGTGGCCGAGAAACACGGGTTTCGCGCTACCTTCATGCCCAAACCGGTCGAGGGACTGACAGGTAATGGCTGTCACGCCCATATCTCGGTCTGGGATGCACCGGGGGCTGATGCCAAGACCAACGTATTCGCGGGTGAAGGTGACGGCCCGACCGGAGAAGTGGGCCTTAGCGAAAAGGGCAAACATTTCCTCGGCGGGATTATGAAACATGCCAGCGCGTTGGCTGCGATCACCAACCCCACGGTGAACAGCTACAAACGCATCAATGCCCCGCGCACCATGTCGGGCGCGACCTGGGCACCCAATACCGTCACGTGGACGGGCAACAACCGCACCCATATGGTGCGCGTGCCCGGTCCGGGCCGGTTCGAGCTGCGTTTGGCGGACGGTGCAGCAAACCCGTACTTGTTGCAGGCGGTGATCATCGCGGCGGGGCTGTCCGGGCTGCGCTCCAAAGCCGATCCCGGCCCGCGTCATGATATCGACATGTATGCTGAGGGTCACACCGTAACCGACGCACCGAAACTGCCGCTGAACATGCTGGACGCGCTGCGCGCCTATGACAGTGACGCGGGGCTGAAGGCGGCGATGGGGCACGAATTTTCCAGCGCCTACCTGAAGATGAAGCATCAGGAATGGAATTCCTTCGTCAGCCATTTCTCACGCTGGGAGAAAGAGCACACTTTAGACATCTGATTGGCAACCCGCCGATATTCAGCACAACTCTTGTGCGGTTGTTACATTCTCTTGTTATGCGGCGCTGCGGCATGGGCGGTTTTGGACGCTATGCCGTAGCGTAAACTTTGTGGTTTTGGGTGGAATCGCCTATGCTGCAGCGCAGAAAAAACGAGAGGATCGGCACCATGTTCCGCCTGGATGGAACGAAAGCGCTGGTTATTGGCGTGGCCAATGATCAGTCGATTGCCTGGGGTTGTGCCCGCGCCCTGCATGCGCAGGGGGCCGAGGTCGCATTGACCTATCTCAATGACAAGGCCGAACTGCATGTGCGAGGCCTCGCGGATCAGGTCGGGGCAAAAATCGTTATGCCGCTGGATGTCCGAAAACCAGACCAGACGCAGGCGCTGTTTGATGAGATTGGCGCGCGGTGGGGTCGGCTGGATACACTGGTGCATTCGATCGCGTTTGCTCCGCGTGATGATTTGCATGGTCGCGTTGTGGACAGCTCGGCCGAGGGGTTTGCATTGGCCATGGATATCTCGGTCCATTCTTTTTTGCGTATGATCCGTCTGTCAGAACCATTGATGGATCGTGGCGGCACCTGCATGACGGTCTCGTTTCTGGGTGCCAGCCGGGTCGTTGAAAATTACAGTATCATGGGCCCGGTCAAAGCGGCGCTTGAAGCTGCTGTTCGATATGCTGCTGCGGAGCTGGGGCCAAAGGGTATCTCGGTTCACGCATTGTCGCCTGGCCCGTTACAAACACGGGCTGCCTCTGGGCTGGCTGAATTCGATGCCCTGCTGTCAGATGCCGCCGCCCGAGCACCCACGCACCATTTGGCGACGATCGAGGATGTTGGTGCCTATGCCGCTTTTCTTGCCAGTCGCGAAGCATTCAACGTCACCGGTGGGGTCCATCCCATCGACGGCGGATACAGTATCGTCGGTTAAAGGATGCCCTCATGATACCGCATACACATTCCAAGTCTCTGCAGTTCGGGTCCGATATGGCCCGCGATGCAGCCGTCGCAAATGACAGAACCTATAGTGCCGTTGAAAATGCGCTGGAACAATCGCAGGTCAAATGGAACTTGTTGTCAAAATCAGCTGCGTTGCAATCCAGTAAAATCGCGACGGATCACTCCGAGCGTACGCGAAACCTGCTTCAGGGCCTTGCAGACGCGTCTGCGCGAATTGCTGGCTCATCGTTCATTGCGAAGGATTGGGCGGATTACCTGAAGGACGCAAGCCAGCGGGTCGCTTTGACAATGGATGTGCTGCGTGAGCGCGGCGATATTTTCCTTGAACACGAAGCTGCTGGGTGCCCACCCGTATTGGTTTACGATTACGAAGTTGTGGTGGATGGCGCGCAGCTCAAGCGGCCTTGCAACTATCAGCTGTTGCAGATCGTGCCGCCTGAAGGTGTCAAAATCGACAACACCAAACGCCCGTATGTGATCATTGATCCAAGGGCGGGCCACGGTGGTGGTATAGGCGGATTTAAAACCGACAGTCAGGTCGGGGTAGCGCTATCCAAGGGGCACCCGGTTTATTTTGTCAGCTTTGGTCGTGACCCGGTGCCGGGCCAGACCCTCGCCGACGTCATGCATGCCGAGGCTGGATTTGTCAGAACGGTAAACGCCCGCCATCCCAACAGTCCTCAACCTGTTGTCACGGGTAACTGTCAGGGCGGTTGGGCCACGTTGATCATGGCGGCCTGCAACCCCGATTTGACGGGCCCGCTTGTGCTGAACGGAGCGCCGATTGCCCCTTGGTCAGGCGAAGTCGGGGAAAACCCGATGCGGTACAATGCCGGAGTTCTGGGCGGCACATGGCAGCCGATGTTTTGGTCCGATCTGGGTGCTGGCAAGTTTGACGGTGCCAATCTGGTGATGAGTTTCGAACAGCTGAACCCCAGCCGGAATTACTTTGGAAAGTACTTTGATCTCTATCGTGATCCCGAAGGCGGCCGCCAGCGGTTTCTGGACTTTGAACGCTGGTGGGGTGGTTACTTCATTTTGAACGAAGCCGAAATCCACTGGATCGTCGAGCAGCTGTTTGTGGGCAATCGTTTGGTCAAGAACACGGCGCAGCTGGAGCCCGGTGTGCCAATCGACATCAAGGCAGTGAAGGGCCCGATATTTGTTTTCGCCAGCCAGGGTGACAATATCACACCGCCTCAACAGGCGCTGAACTGGATTGCCGCAACCTATACCGACGAAGAAGAAATCCGCCTGCGCGGTCAGCGGATCGTTTACATGTTGCACGACGAAGTCGGGCATCTGGGTATTTTCGTATCGTCCAAAGTCGCGCGGAAAGAGCATACCGAGCTTGCCTCGACCCTTGAAACGGTCGAAGCCATGGCGCCGGGGCTTTATGAGATGAAGATCGAAAACGTCGAGGGCGAGGGGCTCGACAAGAAATTCGAAGTCCGCTTTTTGGAGCGGACACTGAAAGATGTGGCAGCGCTGGATGACGGGCAGCAGGACGAGACCTGTTTTGCTGCTGTAGCGCATATGTCGGAAACTCAGGCAAATATCTACGAAACCTTTGGCCGCCCTTTCGTGCAATCTGCGGTTACGCCGACCACGGGTCAGGCTTTGCAAGATCTTCATCCTTTGCGGCAGCAACGTGCGTTGGCGTCTTCCGCTCAGCCTGCGATGTTGCCCGTGAAAATGGCCGCTGACTTGGCCAAGGAAAACCGCTTGGTTGCTGCGCAGGACAATCCCTTTTTGCAATTGGAGAAACTGACAGGGGACTGGATCGAGCAGATGATGGACTTGGGCCGGGACCTGCGCGATGCCTGGTACGAAGCCGCGTTCTTTTCAATGTGGGGCGGCCCGGTGGCGACGTGGTTTGGGCGAAAAAATGCGGCCCATCGAACCTTGCCAGACCCTGAAGGACTGAAGGCCCTTCCCGAAGTGCAGGCCGCTTTGGCCCATATGAAACAAGGGGGCGTCGCCGAAGCTGTCGTCCGCATGTTGATCCTGCTGGCCTACAGCAATCAAAGTTTTCGCTCGGAAATATTGGATCGTTGGGCTCATGTGTTTAAACACGAGGATCCGTTCAAAGACCTGACAGTTGAACAGCGTCGCCGCCTTTTGCACGAACAGACGATCATAACGACGTTTGACGAACAAGGCGCCCTCGACAGTTTGTCTGATCTATTACCCGCCGAGGAAGAGCGCAGCAAAGCCGTTGATCTGATCGAGAGGATTGTTGGAGATATTCCGCAACCTACAACCGAGCTGATAGCTATGGTTCGAGACTTGCGACAAGTGCTTGACCTGCCTGCGCCAGAGCCTAAGACAGCGGCACTTCGGACATCAAAGACTCGCAGACCAGCAAAGCGGCCTGCTGAAATCAAGCAGAGTTGATACAGAATGAAAATCCTCGAAAATCGAACGTTTTCGCAACTGGAAGTTGGCGATGAGGCGCAATTGACCCGACTGTGTACAGTCGACGACCTGTACGCGTTTGCCTCGGCATCAGGTGATCATAATCCGTTGCATCTGGCGGCTTATGATGGCGATGGCGACGGTCGGCCCGAAGCGGTCGCACCTGCGTTGTGGCCTGCGGGCCTGGTGGCGGCGGTGTTGGGAAATATTCTGCCGGGCGCAGGGACGCAGACCCGACGTGCAGATCTGAGCTTTCATGTTCCGGTCTTGGCAGGGGATGAGCTGACGGCCTTTGTTACTGTCGCGGAAAAGCTGGAAGACGGCGATCTGATCTGCACAACCGAAGTGCACCGCGTTGGGGACAATATTCTGGTCCTCAGCGGAAGTGTTCAGGTAACGCCACCCGCCCAACACATGGAGTTCGATTCGGTCGAAGTTCCGGGTCTTGTTGTTCAGCGCCATCGCCATTTCGACGCGCTGTTGGAAAAGGCGCGCCCGCTTGATCCGATGCCAACAGCGGTTGTCGCCCCCGAGGATGCCAATTCGCTTGGCGGTGCCTTGCTGGGCCATGCTAACAACATCATCACGCCCATACTTGTGGGGAACCGAGGCAAGATCGAAGCCGCTGCAGCCGAACTGGGTGCCGATTTGACAGGTATCGAGATCGTTGAAACCGCCAGCCATGGGTTAGCTGCGCATAAGGCAGTAGACCTGGTGGTCGAAGGAAAGGCGGAAACCTTGATGAAGGGGTATCTACATACAGATGAGCTGTTGCACGCGGTTCTGCGTCGGGAAAAGGGGCTGCGGACCGGGCGGCGACTGTCGCATGTATTCGTTATGGACGTACCGGGCATGTCGCGGCCGATCATGGTAACGGATGCCGCAGTCAATATCGCGCCTGACCTCGAGACCAAGGCGGATATCGTCCAGAACGCAATTCATCTGGCGCACTCGATAGGGATCGAAACCCCGAAAGTTGGGGTGTTGTCGGCGGTTGAAACGATAAATCCTCATATGCCCTCATCAGTAGACGCAGCGCTGCTGTCCAAGATGGCCGAACGGGGTCAGATCACAGGTGGTCTGGTCGACGGCCCTCTGGCGATGGACAACGCGGTTGACCTGAACGCGGCACGGACCAAAGGTATTACGTCCGAGGTCGGCGGCGCTGCGGATATTCTGGTCGCTCCGAATATCGAGGCCGGAAATATGGTGGCGAAACAGCTTACTTTTATCTCTCATGCCGAGGCCGCCGGCATTGTTCTAGGGGCGGCAGCGCCCATTATCCTGACGTCCCGGTCAGACGACGACGAGTCGCGCCTGGCATCTTGTGCAGTGGCAGCGCTGCACGCCAATGCAACCAAAGGCAAAATCCATGGCTAACCATGTTCTGGCGTTGAACGCCGGCTCCTCTTCGCTCAAGTTTGCGCTGTATGAACTGGTGGATGACAATCGCCCCAGTACGCGGTGGCGTGGACAGATTGAACGCTTGGGCGACGCGCCGCGTCTGCTGGCGCAATCCGCTGGTGGGCGGTCGATAGACCGGCCTTTGAGCAATACCAAAAACCATGACGAAGCAATCCATGCGTTTCTGGAACTGGCGCAGGAATATCTGCCTGACATTCAGGTCCGTGCGATCGGGCATCGCGTGGTGCATGGGGGCACCGTATATTCCGAGCCTGTTCGCATCGACGACGCTGTTATTGATACTCTCAGCAGCTTTATCCCCTTTGCGCCGCTGCACCAACCATACAGCCTTGCGGGTATTCGTGCCGCCAGCGCGGCTTTCCCCAACACGACGCAGGTCGCTTGTTTCGATACCGCCTTCCATCGTACGCACCCGTGGGTCAATGACACCTTCGCGCTGCCGCAAAGCTATTATGACAAAGGTGTGCGTCGGTACGGCTTTCACGGACTTAGCTATGACTACATTACACAAAAGCTGAAAGAGATCGCACCGGGTCTTTACGATGGCCGGGTGGTTATCGCGCATTTGGGCAACGGTGCTTCGATGTGCGCGGTGTCCGGAGGGCGTGCCATTGCATCGACTATGGGGTTCTCGGCGTTGGATGGTTTGCCTATGGGGACGCGCAGCGGGCAACTGGACCCCGGTGTTGTGCTTTACATGATGCAGCAAGATGGCCTGTCTGCCGATGAAATCGCCGAAGTCCTATATCGCAAGTCAGGACTTTTGGGTCTTTCAGGTATTTCTTCGGACATGCGGACTCTGTTGGCCGCGGATACGCCCGATGCGCACAAAGCCATTGACTATTACGTGTTCCGCATCCGTCGGGAGTTGGGCGCGTTGTCGGCCGCGCTGGAGGGGATTGATGCACTGGTCTTTACCGGTGGTGTTGGCGAAAACTCAGCCCCAATTCGGCAAATGGTATGTGATGGGATGCGGTGGATCGGAATTGATATGGACCACGCACGCAATGCAGATGGCGGTACAGTTCTGTCGACCGATTTCAGCCGAGTCCGAATTCTGTCGATCCCAACGAATGAAGAGATGGTGATCGCGCGGGCCGCTGCAGCGATGATGTAATCAATCTGCTTTCGTTTTGCGGTTCCGCGCGTACTTGAGCGCGGAACCCAACAGCGCACTGACGATTTCTGGCGTCAGCGCGCCTATTGGATCGCGCCGGACGCCCGAGACAACATTTCGCGCTTCGGTTAGGTTTTCTTTTATTTCAACCTCAATGTCTTGCAGGGCCATATCGCGCAGCTCGACGGCTGCGGTTGTATCCGTCGACGCAGTCATCGAGTTCGCGATCAATGCCAGCAAGACGGCGAGTACCAGATTGAGCCCGGCCAGAATAAGAGCAGCCACAGGTTTGGTCAGCGTCGCCGAAAGCCAGAAGAAACCGGCTATGTTCAGCATCACTACAGCCAGACCGATGGCAAATCCTGCCGCGGCGTAGATGCCGGTTCGTTTCGCTGCGACAGCAACCTGCCGTTGCGCAATCAGGCGTTCGGCGCGCAGGATGATCGAAATATTTCGGGAAATGCGGCTCATGCGTGGTCTCCTACCGGGAACGGCCCATCAGGTAGCCAACCGCGAAGATTCCGATGGCAAACATAATCGATTTCTTATGAGGGATATCCTCAAATTCCGTCAGCACCTCGTCAATCTGCGAGGTCCATTGATCCAGTGTGTCCGAAATCTGTTCGGTTACGCTTTCGCTTTTGGCAGGGTTTTCAGTCTGGGACCTATCTTCCAGTTGTCGACGGAGCTCCGCAACTTCTGCTTCCAACTCGGCTTTTGTTACCATCCTCGGGCCCTTTCACCGCTGACATACTATCACAGCTTTGCAGTGCGCCTGAGAATGATACCGAGTTTTTCCGTTTAGTAAAACGGACTTATGTGGCTAGTAGTCCGATACCAGCAAGAAGTCAGGCGCAACATCTTCTTCGATCGTTGCAAAACGCGGGATAGGGTCTTCGAATACATTGTCCGTGCGGTCGTCGTTAACTGTGGAGACCTCGCCGATCAAGCAGTCGCCCTTTTCCGCCCAGAAGGCGTGCCATATCCCGGGCATTAGCGTAACGCTTTCTCCAGGTTGCAGGCGCAATAGCTCTCCGGGTTTGATGGTTACAGGACAACTGTCGCTGGGGACGACGACAGGGTTGTCACGGTCAATACTGCCATCCGGGTCCGACGCATAAATCTCCATCACAAGATCGCCGCCGCCGCGGTTGATGATGTCTTCGGCCTTGATGATGTGGCGATGCATCGGCGAAAGCTGTTTGTCGCGAGACACCAACAGCTTTTCGGCATAGAGCATCCCCCGGCCTTTATTCAGATCGGTCACGTCGCCGTTGCGCAAGGTGAAAAGGAATAATCCCAGCTCATCAAACCGGCCTTGCCCGTAATCGGTGATATCCCAGCCCAAACTACGGTCTCGAATCCCTTGCGCATCATCGCTGCGCATACGGTCAGGCGACCACGTGGCGAACGGAGGCAATACAGCCCCGAAAGAGTGAATGAATGCCTCTGCTTCGGATTTGATGGAATTAATTTCAGATCGTTTCATCTGTGCCTCTTCAGCTCAAAGCTCATGCGCCCATGGTGGGTTTGCTCCGGCGCGTGATACGGTGATCGCAGCAACCTGTGCCCCTTTGATGAGGGCCGCGCCTAGCGTATCAGTTGTGAGATGGCGTACGGCTGACTTGGTCAAGTGACCGGATTTCTGCAACTCTGCAAGAACGCCCGCATTGAACGTGTCGCCAGCGCCGACCGTATCGACAACTTCTACCGGGTTGGAGGGTGTCGATATTTCTGTTCCGTCTGCCAAATAGCCCGAAGCCCCATCGCTGCCTTTCGTTACAATCAAGGCGGTAGGTCCGTCTTGTAGCAATCGCCGGGCTTTGTCAGCGGTACCTTTTTGTCCGGGAAGAATCCAATCAAGATCCTCGTCCGATACTTTTACAATATCCGACTGCGATATCATCCGGTTCAACCGCGTTCGATACCGTGACTCATCCTTGATGAAGCCCGGCCTGATATTAGGGTCCAGCATAACGGCGCGGTTAGAACCATGCTGCTCCAGAACTGAAGCGTAGGCATCAGCGCAGGGTTCGCAAGCAAGACTTATCCCGCCAAAATAAAGGGCCGTAACACCGGCCAACTGCGGCGGCATGTCTTTGGGCATCAGCATTCGGCCCGCTGTGTTTTCGTCGTTAAACGAGTAGGTCGCGTGGCCGTTTTTCAACTGTACGAATGCCAAAGTCGTTGGACGATCCGAGCGAATGACATGCGTCTGATCTACGTGGCTGTTGGTTAGGGCGTCGACAAGCTGATCGCCGAACATATCGCGGGACAAACCAGTGAGCATTCCGACCGATGCGCCCAAACGACCCAACGCGATGGCGGTATTGAAGATCGCTCCGCCTGAATGGGGGACAAAGCCCTGTGCCCCGTCGGTGGTTGGGGTAGGGATCATGTCGATCAGCGCTTCACCGCAGCACAGGATCATGCCGGGACCTTTCCAGTTTGGCCGCGTCAGGCCATCCGACGCGCGAGCGCACTTTTGCAGAAATTGTTAGCGCCAACAATGCCAAATTCATCCTGTTCCGAGACATAAAGGTTCATCGACCGGCGCAATTCACTAAACCGCCCCCCTGCGTTGAAGGCGTCTCGGAAGGCGTCCTTGAACAACCAACGGTTCTTTTCAGCCACGCCGCCTACCAGAAAAACACCGCCCGCAGGCATCATGGTCACAGCCATATCGCCCATGACGGCCCCCAAGTGTGTGGTAAACATATGGGCCGCGCGTACCGCATGAGGGTCTGTTTGAGCCTGCGCGTCTTGCAGGATATCCTTTGCAGGACGGGTTTCTGCGTTGGTTTGACCGGCCGCGAGTTGGATGGCTTGGTAGAGGATGGGCAGGCCGGTGCCGCTCAGGAACATCTCGGCTTCAAGGGTCAGCGAGTCGTCAAAGAAACACTCGGTCGCGACCTCGCGGGCGGCGCGAAATACTTCAACCTCGTCAGCGTGGCGCGGTGACAGGCCTACATGGCCGCCTTCGCCAGATGCCGTATGATAGTGCCCCTCGGAATAGAGCAGCGACCCAACCCCGAGGCCGGTGCCCGGCCCAACGACCAAACGGGTGCCGACCGGTGGGGTTTCCGCACCCTGCAACACTTCGACGTCACCGGCACCGATTTCGGCCACAGACCACGCCGCTGCGGTGAAGTCATTGATCACGAAGGTATGCTGCGCGCCGGTCGCACGACCGATGTCGTCCTCAGACAAATCAAGCTGCGCGTTGGTCAGTCGGATCGTACCATCTCGCACCGGGCCCGCCCCCGCGGCGACAACAGCGCGTGGATCGGTGCCAATCTCGTCGCGCAGGCTGTGAAACGCCTCAAGCAGTTGCGGCAGCTGACCCGTTGGGTATTTGCGCAGGTCGGTGAG
Source organism: Ruegeria sp. D3 (assembly GCF_056534465.1). Lineage (NCBI taxonomy): Bacteria > Pseudomonadati > Pseudomonadota > Alphaproteobacteria > Rhodobacterales > Roseobacteraceae > Ruegeria > Ruegeria sp. D3. Next base: position 71,068 of record NZ_JBQFPK010000006.1, on the reverse strand, counting down.
TTTCCCGTTTGAGATAACTCCCAACCGGGTGTTGGTCCCGCCGATATCGGCAACCAGATTCCAGTGTTCATGCATGGCTCCGGCGGGTTGTGCCAGGGGGACAGAGACTTGTGCACCGGCGAGGGCAGTTTTCACCGCCTCAAAGGACGCTTTGGGTGTCCGCTCCATCGTATCGAAATCCACATCAACCAGACCAAAGCGCTTCTCGTAGCCAAGGGCCCATTCGTAGTTGTCCAGCAGCGACCAGATAAAATAGCCTTTGACGGGCACATCCTGATCCAACGCGTCTTTCACAGCGGCCCAATGCTGGTTGAGGTAGTCGATCCGGTCCTCATCCTGCTGGCGCTCAGAGCTGGCCATGCCATTTTCGGTCACATAGATCGGCAGATCGCCGGTATATTCTCGAGCGGCCCGGGTAAGGAAACGTGTCAGGGCAGAAGGCTCAATCTCCCACCCCATTTGAGTTTTGGGCAGGGGGCCAGGGACCTCTTGCAGGCTGGGCCAGGCGGTGTCGGCGGGCGCGATCAGTTTGCGGGTGTAGTAGTTCAGCCCGCACCAGTCGACCGGCGCGCCGATCGTGTCGAAATCATCCTGCCACCCGGTTGGCAGATAGGGTTCCAACCCGTCCAGAACATTTTGCGGATAGGCTTTGTCGAACACGCCGCCCAGAAAGAACCGGTTGTAGATACCGTCATACAAGTCGGCCGCCTTACGCGCCTCGGCGCTGTCATCGGCGGGTTCGGCCCATTCCAGATTGAACACCGCGCCCAGATTGGACATGCCCAGACCGCGCATCGCCTCGATCGCTCGGCCATGCGCCAGCAGAACATGATGCATCGCGCGAGCCGTCGCGCGGATATCGCGCAGGCCAGGAGCGTGGTGGCCGTCGAAATGGCTCAGCCAGCTGACGCACCAGGGTTCGTTGATGGGGGCAACACTGAACATCCTGTCGCCGATGCGGCCCATGATGACCTCGGTGAAATCGGCGAACCATCCGGCAATATCCCGGTTTCGCCACCCGCCCAAATCCGCCAGCGGCGAGGGCAGTTCCCAATGATAGAGCGTCGCACAGGGGCGAATACCGCGTTCCAGTAGCGCATCTGTCAGCCGGTCGTAATAGTCCAACCCGGCTTCGTTAACCTGACCGCGTCCTTCTGGCAAAACCCGTGCCCAACTGGTTGAAAAGCGATAGCAATCAAACCCCGCTTCGCGCACCAGATCAAAGTCCTGATCGAAACGGTTGAGGTGATCGCAGGCGAGGTCTCCGTTTTCGCCGCGCACCACGTTGCCGGGCGTGTTCGCAAACGTGTCCCAATGGGTCTGACCTGCGCCACCCTGCGCGTGGCCTTCGATTTGATAGGCAGAGGTTGCGACACCAAAGAGGAAGTCTTTGGGGAAATCAGCACGGGTATATTTCATGTTCAGAACCTGTCAGGAGCGGGGCCGGTCGAGCCGCCAACTACCAGTTCGGCCTCCAGCAATCTAGTTTTAACCGGGTCGTCCGGTGTTTTGATCCGGTCAATCAGCATTTCGGCGGCGATCTCCCCAGCCTGCCTGACCGAGGATCGCGTTGCAGTAAAGATCGGTACGTCCTGTCCATTCTTGAGATAGGAAAGGTCGTCATCATGCGCGATGACCGATACATCGCGACCCATTTTCAGCCCAGCCTCATTCAAGGCGCGCCGCACCCCAATGGCAGAAATCATTGACGAGACCAATATTGCCGTCGGGGGGTTATCCAGTTGCAGCATGTCGCGGGCTTCGTGATGGCCGTAAACCTCGGTCATCTCGGCGCTGCGCATCAGGGCGGGTTCGGGCGTCAGATCAGCTTCTTGCAGAGCCTGCAGATATCCTTCGCGGCGACGTTGGGCGAAATCCATATCCTCTAACCCATTGATCAGCGCGATACGTCTATGCCCCAGATCAATCAGAAATCGGGTCGCCCTCAGGAATGAGCTTTTGTTGTTCACATCGACCCAGTCATACGGCACCTCGATCCCGGTCGAGCGGCCATGGACGATGAACGGAACCGCCATGCGGGTCAAAACCTCGATCCGGTGTTCGTTGACCTTGGGGCCTTGCAGAACGACCCCGTCGACAGCGCCGCGTTGGAACAAGTCCCGATAGGTGCGTTCGATCGAGGTATCGTCGGCATTGGTGAACATCATGTCATAGCCATGCGCGCCATAGGTCCGAGCGGCCCCCGCTACAAAATCCCCAAAGATCGGGTTCACCATTTCATGTTGCGCTGAGCTGGGAATCACATGCCCGATCACCATAGAACGCCCCGTGGCCAGCCCTTTGGCGCGGCTGTTCGGACGGTAGCCGTGTTTGGTCGCCGCAGCCTGAACCCGCTCTCGCGTGGCTTCGTTCACCTCGGGGTATCCGTTCAGCGCGCGACTGACCGTTGTCTGCGAAAGACCAAGGATTTCTGAGAGCTGCTTTAGGTTCATTTAGCTTCAAAGCGCCTTCAAATTGGTGGCAAAACTGTTGTGAGTCGGTTTTCCTATTGGGTCAACCTGTTTCTACATACCGTGTGTTTTATTAATTTTTTGGCGAATTTCAAACCCAATATTGACAGAACTTGAATGTTAGCGGATAAAGCCCGTCATTCAAAGCGCTTTGAAAATTGAGTCTCACGGGCGCGACAGAGTTGGGAGGAGAATTCATGAAACACTCGCTTTACGCAGGCGCGGCAACGTTCGCCCTGATGGCGGGCGCGGCGCATGCCGACAAGGTCACGGTGTTTGGCCCCTGGTTGGGGCCGGATCAGGAAAATGTCGAAAAGGTGCTGGACGGCTTCGCTGCCGCGACCGGGCATGAGTACGCCTATGTCGGCTCGGACAGTTTCGAACAGCAGATCCGCATCGACGCGGAAGCAGGATCTGCCCCTAACGTTGCGGTTTTCCCGCAACCCGGTCTGGCAGCGGATATGGCCAAATCCGGATTCTTGACGCCTTTGGCAGATGGCACATCCGATTGGATTCGCGACAATTACGCTGCAGGCCAATCCTGGGTCGATCTGGGGACTTACGCAGGCCCGGATGGCGCAGACAATCTTTACGGATTTTTCTACAAGGTCGATGTGAAATCGCTGGTCTGGTATGTTCCCGAGAACTTCGAGGACGCCGGGTACGAAGTGCCGACCACGATGGAGGAACTCAAAGCTCTGACGGACCAGATTGTGGCAGATGGCGAGACGCCTTGGTGTATCGGTCTGGGGTCTGGTGGAGCGACCGGCTGGCCCGCGACCGACTGGGTTGAGGACATGATGCTGCGTACACAATCGCCCGCGGACTATGACGCCTGGGTCGCAAATGAGATGAAGTTCAATGACCCAAAGGTCATCGCGGCGATCGAGGAATTCGGAGCCTTCGCTCGCAATGACGACTATGTCGCCGGTGGGGCAGGGGCTGTGGCCACAACCGATTTCCGCGACAGTCCCAAAGGCATGTTCAGCTCTCCGCCGCAATGCTATCTGCACCGTCAGGCCTCGTTCATCCCGGCATTCTTCCCGGAAGGTACGGTCGTGGGTGAAGATGCGGATTTCTTCTACTTCCCGGCCTATGAAAGCAAGGACTTGGGCAGCCCGGTTCTGGGTGCGGGCACGCTTTGGGCGATCACCAATGACAGCCCCGGCGCTCATGCTTTGATCGAGTATCTGCAGACCCCCGAAGCGCACGAGACCTGGATGCAATTGACCGGGTTCCTGACACCGCATAAGGGCGTTGATACCTCGCTGTTCTCGGACCCGACGTTGAAGAAGATGAACGACATCCTTCTGGGTGCGACCACTTTCCGGTTTGACGGGTCTGACCTAATGCCCGGCGGTGTTGGCGCAGGGACGTTCTGGACCGGCATGGTCGACTATGCTGGCGGGGCCTCGGCGGAAGAGGTTGCCAACGAAATCCAATCCTCCTGGGACGCGCTGGACTAAGCGTTCCTGATCGGGCAACCCGCTGGTTCGGGTTGCCTGCCACCGTCGCAAGGGAGACGCGGCATGCATCCGGCATTACAGGGCCTGCTGACCATCGCCATCGGCGTGTCAGGGTGTGTGGGCTATTTCTACCTCTCCAACCAATTTCTGGACAAAGTGCTTTTCCCGGCGCGCGGCCCGAATGCAGGGCGCAATATCAACCGCGCCAACATGATCCGCCCGTGGCTGTTCCTGTTCCCGGCGTTGGCGGCGTTGGGCCTGTATCTGGCCTATCCGGTGGTCGAAACGCTGCGCTTGTCCCTTACGGATCGGGTACCCGGTGGGGGCTATGAATGGGTGGGCCTGGAAAACTACATCCAGATGGCGAATGAGCCCAAATTCTGGGAAGCCATGCGCAACAACATGTTCTGGTTGATCATCGTGCCGGCGATGTCCACCGCTTTGGGTCTTTTGGTTGCGCAACTGACCGACCGCATTCGTTGGGGCAATATCGCCAAGTCGCTGATCTTCATGCCGATGGCGATTTCTTTTGTGGGTGCATCGGTGATCTGGAAGCTGGTCTATGACACTCGGCCGGCCGAACAGGATCAGATCGGGATGCTGAACGCCCTTTACATTTTCTTTGGCGGGACCGCGCCGCAAACTTGGCTGACTATCCCGTTCTGGAACAGTTTCTTCCTGATGGTCGTCCTGATCTGGATACAAACCGGTTTTGCCATGGTGATCCTGTCCGCGGCCTTACGTGGCATCCCCGAAGAAACCGTCGAGGCCGCCATTCTGGACGGCGCCAACCCGTTCCAGATTTTCTTCCGTATCAAGGTGCCGCAGATCAAGACCACCATTCTGGTCGTTTGGACCACGATCACCATCACCGTGCTCAAGGTCTTTGACATCGTCTTTGCCATGACCAACGGCCAGTGGGAGACACAGGTTCTCGCCAACTACATGTATGACAAGCTGTTCCGCGCCAATGACTGGGGTGTGGGGTCGGCCTCGGCCATGGTGATTATGCTGCTGGTCACTCCGATCCTGATCTGGAACGTGCGCAACGCGCGCAAAGAGATGGAGTGAGGCCATGAGCGATATTGCAGGAACCAAACCGGCGCTGCGCTGGGTCGTCCATGCCTCGGTCATATTTCTGGTCGTGCTTTGGGTTGTGCCAACACTTGGGCTGTTGATCTCGTCTTTTCGCACGGCTGATCAGATTGCCACAAGCGGCTGGTGGAAATCGCTTTTCCCGTCCGAACAGAACCTGACTTTGCGGTCCGCCCCGCCGGACACACAGGTTCTGGAAAACGGGGTTTACGTGATCGAAGGCAACCTGTTTGACGCGGGCACAACGGCTACGATCTCTCAATGGGGTGTCAGCTCTCGGGCCGTGGACGCATTTGTTCCGGGTGACACTGCTGAGCTGCGCCGGGGTGGTACGATTACCGTGGACGCGCAAGGCAACTACCGGATGGAGAATTCGGAAGAATTTACCGGCAGCCGGGGCGCCCGTGTGTTCGTGACCGCAGAATTGCCGCCCGAGTTCACGTTGGCCAATTACCACAAGGTTTTGTTGGCCGAAGATTCCTCTGACAGCATGGGGCGGGCGTTCTTCAACACTTTGACTGTGACCATCCCTGCGACGATCATTCCGATCTTGGTGGCCGCCTTTGCGGCCTATGCGTTGGCGTGGATGGATTTCCCCGGCCGCGCCCTGCTGATTGCTGCCGTAGTTGGATTGTTGGTGGTGCCGTTGCAACTGGCGCTGATCCCACTTTTGAAATTCCACCTCAATATCGGGATCGGGAAAGGCTATCTTGGGGTTTGGATGGCCCATACCGGCTTCGGGATGCCGCTGGCAATCTACCTGCTGCGCAACTACATGGCTGGCCTTCCCCGAGACCTTATCGAAAACGCGCGGGTCGACGGAGCGACCGAGTTTCAGATCTTCACCAAACTGATCCTTCCACTGAGTTTCCCGGCGCTGGCCTCTTTCGCGATCTTCCAGTTCCTGTGGACTTGGAATGATCTGCTGGTCGCCAAGGTCTTTTTGATCGACGCGTCGGGTCAGACCACCGTCATGACCAACCAAATTGTCGAGTTGCTGGGCACGCGGGGCGGCAACTGGGAAATTCTGGCCACGGCGGCGTTCGTGTCGATCGCCGTACCGCTGATCGTTTTCTTCGCAATGCAAAAATATCTGGTCCGGGGCTTGCTGGCCGGATCCGTCAAATAGAGGCTTCTGATGAACGTGCAGAACACTGTGGACACAACCAAGGTAACCCAAGCAGCGTCCGATTGGTGGCGCGGCGGTGTGATCTATCAGATCTATCCCCGCAGCTTTCAGGACAGCAACGGCGACGGAATTGGCGACCTGAAAGGGATTACTCAGCGTCTGGGCTATATCGCCTCGCTTGGGGTCGATGCGATCTGGATATCACCGTTCTTCAAATCTCCGATGAAGGATTTCGGTTATGATGTCAGCGATTACCGCGATGTCGATCCGATGTTCGGAACGATGGCTGATTTCAAAGAGCTTCTGGATCGGGCGCATGGGCTTGAGCTGAAAGTGATGATTGACCTTGTATTGTCGCACACCTCGGATCAGCACCCGTGGTTCAGTGAGAGCAGGTCCAACCGCGAAAACGAAAAGTCCGATTGGTATGTCTGGGCGGACCCGAAACCGGACGGAACGCCGCCAAACAACTGGTTGTCAATCTTCGGAGGCTCGGCCTGGCAGTGGGACTCGCGGCGGTTGCAGTATTATCTGCACAACTTCCTGACTTCGCAGCCCGACTTGAATTTCCATTGCCCAGCGGTTCAGGATGCCTTGTTGGATGTGGCTAGGTTCTGGCTGGATTTGGGCGTAGATGGGTTCCGGCTGGACACGATCAACTTTTACTTCCACGACAAGCAGCTGCGCGACAACCCCGGCCTGCCGATGGATCAACGCAACGCCTCGATTGCGCCGATGGTGAACCCCTACAACCATCAGGATCACCTTTTCTCCAAAAGCCAGCCTGAGAATATCGCCTTCCTCGAACGGCTGCGCGCGCTGACTGATGAATATGAAGGCCGCGCCTGTCTGGGAGAGGTCGGCGACGCGCAGCGCGGGCTTGAGATCATGGGCGAATACACCACCGGCGATAAGCGGATGCACATGTGCTATGCCTTTGAGTTTCTGGAAAAACGCGCGCTGACGGCGACTTATGCCAAACAGGTTTTCGATCAGTTAGAGGACAAGGCCGGTGATGCGTGGCCTTGCTGGGCCTTCTCGAACCACGACGTTCAGCGACACGCGACACGTTGGGGATTAAGCGACGAGGCCGTTCGACAGCACGCGGTTCTGATGATGTGCCTTCGCGGCTCTGCCTGCCTGTATCAGGGTGAGGAACTGGGCCTGCCCGAGGCCGATGTGGCATTCGAAGACCTGCAAGATCCCTACGGCATCGAGTTCTGGCCAGAATTCAAAGGCCGCGACGGATGCCGCACGCCGATGGTCTGGACCGCGCAGGACGAGCAATCGGGATTTAGCGCCGGTCGTCCTTGGCTGCCCGTCAGCCCGCTGCAAGCCGAGCGCGCGGTAGACAGGCTGGAACAGGACCCGAACTCGATGCTGCGCCACTATCGTCGCGCAATTGCGCTGCGGCATGCGCATTCGGCACTGATGTCTGGGGAGCAGATGCAGATGACCCAAATCGGTCCTGTTCTGACTTTTCTGCGCGACGCGCCGACCGAGCAGGTTTTCTGCGCCTTCAACCTGGGCTCGTACCCGGCTGAGGTCACTCTGCCGGACGGAAAATGGCACATAATCGGGGAGGAGTTGGGCAGCGTCGACGGGGAAGGGGCATTGTCCCTCGACGCTGCGCAATTCTGTCTGCTGGCGCGGGACAAGGGGTAGGTTATGTCTGAACTCAAACTCACGGACGTGGCCAAGACATATGGTCATGTGGATGTTCTGAAGAACATCAATCTGGACATTGACCGGGGCGAGCTGATCGTTTTCGTCGGCCCTTCGGGCTGCGGTAAGTCCACCTTGCTACGTATGATTGCAGGGCTGGAGAAGATCTCGGGCGGGACGCTTGAGATCGAAGGGCAGGTGATGAACGATGTGCCCCCGGCGCAGCGCGGCATTGCGATGGTGTTCCAAAGCTATGCGCTTTATCCCCACATGACCGTGCGCGAGAATATGGCCTTTGCCCTCAAGATCGCCAAAATGCCTGCGGCGGATGTGGATGCCGCTGTCGAACGCGCCGCGCGTATACTTCAGCTTGAACCGTTTCTGGACCGTTTGCCCAAGGCTCTGTCCGGGGGGCAGCGTCAGCGGGTTGCCATTGGGCGGGCCATTGTGCGCGATCCCAAGGTCTATCTGTTCGACGAACCGCTTTCGAACCTCGACGCGGCCCTGCGTGTTGCGACGCGCATTGAAATTGCGCGCCTGAAAGAGGCGATGCCCGACAGCACAATGATCTACGTGACCCACGATCAAGTTGAGGCCATGACACTGGCCACTCGGATTGTTGTTCTGGCCAACAAGGGTATCGCACAGGTTGGTACTCCGTTGGAGTTGTATGAAACACCCGACAATGAGTTTGTCGCGCAGTTCATAGGCTCTCCGGCGATGAACCTGTTGCCAGGTGTCATCGTGCAAACTGGTTCCGAGACGGTGGTTGATCTGGATTCAGGCGGAACGGTTACAAGCAGTATCGCGACCCAAGAGCAAGACATTGGCAAGCAGGTCAATGTCGGCATCCGGCCCGAAGACTTTGTACCCACCGATGAAAACCCTGCGTTCGAAGGCGTTGTCGATTTCACAGAAGCATTGGGCGAGGTGACTTTGCTGTATTTCGAGAGTCGTAAAGGCGCCGAAGCCGTCATTGCCAAATTGCAAGGGATTCAACGCGGCAAAAGAGGGCAAACAGTCGGAGTCTCGGCTAGCCCTGAGAAAGTTCACTTGTTCCATGATGGCAAAAGCATGCGCGCAACATCCTGATTCTTCTGGAAATCACTAAAGCAATCTCATATCTGGTTTTGCCTGCTTCACTCGACATGTAAGCGGGTCTGCTCCGTTTTGCCTCATTTATCGGCATGTGGATCAAGCGGCATATTTTTAACGTTTCTGCGATTTTGATGTTTTTCAAGCCAGAGCCGTGCATTTGCTGAATTGCGCACAGGATCGTGCAAGAGAGCAGCGCAAACTGGACCTATGAAAACTGATAACTGTCACTTTTGGACTGACAGAGGTCTCGCAAAGGTCTAGCGTGTAGACACAAAAACAAAAAACTAATGAAAACGGGAGATACAACTATGACTGAATTCAAGACCCTGTCCCGGCGGACAGTCCTGAAAGGCGCTGGTGCGGCGGCGCTGGCTGCCCCGCTTTATAGCAAAAGCGCGCTGGCCTCGTCGGGTGAAATCAACATCCTGATGTGGTCGGACTACCTGCCGCCGTCCTTCCTGCAGGAGTTTGAAACCCTGACCGGAATCAAGGTCAACTATACTGGTATTGGTTCGAACGAAGAGATCATCAACAAGATGAAGGCCACCAAAGGCCAGGGATTTGACATCGTCTCGCCCACCAACAACCGGTCCTTGCAGTGGGAACCGCTGGAGCTGTTGCAGCCCTTCGACATGAACAAGGTGCCGATTGATCTGGTGAACCCGGCGATGGCCGCAATTGGCACGGATGCGTGGAACTTTGGCGATGCGGGCGTGCATTGGCTGCCGCATATCTGGGGCACCGAGGGCATTGCCTATCGCACCGATCTATGGCTGCCCGAAGGCGATGCGCCGTCTTATGGCGATGTATGGTCCGAGGAGAACGCGGGCAAAACCATGGGTCGCGCGCATTCGATGATGCTGGGCGCAGGTCTTTACATGGAACGTTCGGGTGAGATGGAGCCGGGTTCGGTCTGGGCCGCTTATGGTGACGAAGACACCATGCGCAAGGTTTGGGGCCAGATCGCCGACTGGTGCATCGAGCGCAAGAACCGGATCAAGCTGATCTGGAATGACGCGGATACTCAGAAAAACGGTCTGCTGAACGAAGGTGTTGTGGTTGGTCAGACTTGGGACGGCCCACCGCTGGCGCTGAAATCGGCAGGCGAGCCTGTACACTACCAAGCCCCTGTCGAGGGTGCGATGGCCTGGGTTGACGGTATGTCGATTCCGACCGGTGCGACGAATATCGATCAGATCTACGCCTTCATCGACTTTGCTTATCAGGCGAAGCCGGCTGGTGTGGCGATCGACAGCCACGGCTATAACTCGCCCGTTCTGGGTGCCGATCAATATTCGGGCGACACCTACAAGAAGAACTTTGCCGAGGCTTATCCGGGCGACTCGCTGGCCAACCTCAACCCGTGGCCGGCTGAGGCACCGTGGTACGCCGAAACCCGGACTGAGTTCGTCAACAAGTTCAAAAGCGCCTGATCGCTTTGAAACGAAGCCCTCCGCGATGTCGCGGGGGGCCATCCATCCGTGCGCTTTGGCGTGACGGACCCAATATCGGTGTGGTCCCCATCCGCACCAGACGGAGATACCTAAAATGAGTGCAGGGGTCGGTGTAGATCTGGAAAACCTGTGGATTCGGTTCGGCGATTTCGTCGCCGTGCGGGATGCTAATGTGAACATCAACGGGGGGGATTTCTTTTCGTTCCTTGGCCCCTCGGGCTGCGGCAAGACGACGATCTTGCGGGCTGTTTCCGGCTTTCTTGATCCCAGCGAAGGCAAGGTTCTGATCGGTGGCAACGACATGCGCGGGATCGGCCCGAACAAACGGCCCACTGCACTGATCTTCCAGAACCTCGCGCTGTTTCCGCTGATGAAGGTCTGGGAGAACATCACCTTTTCCATGGAGATCAAAGGCGCCAGCGCGGCGCAGCGGCGCAAGCGGGCGGATGAGTTGCTGGATATGATCGCGCTGCCGGGGCAGGGCGACAAGCTGCCCAGCGAATTGTCTGGCGGTCAGCGCCAACGCGTGGCTATCGCACGGGCGCTGTGCGCCGAGCCCGACGTGCTGCTGCTGGATGAGCCGCTCTCGGCGCTGGACCTGAAGCTGCGCCAGCATATGCGCACCGAACTGCGCGAGATTCAGCAACGTGTGGGGATTACTTTTATTTACATCACCCACGATCAAGGCGAGGCGCTGACCATGTCCGACAACATCGCCGTGATGCGGGCGGGTGTGATCGACCAGATTGCTGACGGCAAGACGATTTACAATGACCCAAACACGGCTTTTGCGGCCTCGTTCGTTGGGGAAAACAACGTGTTCCGGGGCAAGATCAAGCAGGTCATGGGGACCGAGGCGGTGATCTCGACCAATCGCACCGGCGATCTGGTGGCGCGGATTTCCACCGCCAATCAGGGCAAGATGCGCGAAGGGGATGAGGCGATGATGTTTGTCCGGCCCGAAGCCTTTGCCATCGCCTCAGACGATGCGCCGGGCGATCACTGTGTCTCGGCGCGTGTGAAGCATGAGGAGTTCGAGGGCAACGTCTTCAACATCTTCACCGAAGGTGAGGGTGGCAAAGAGATCAAAGTGTCCCTGCCCAATGTCGGGCAATCCTTTGAGGACCACACAGGCCAGACCATCCGGTTGGAATACGAGACCCGCAACGCGGTTCTGGTTCCGGCGGGTGAGCTGGCGGCGGAATAGGGGAAATCACATGCCCCGTTTCCTGAAAGAATTCTTCAACCGCAACGGCACCGGCATGGGGCTGGCGATTCTGGGTCTGGTGATCTTCTGGACCATCGGTCTGATCATTTTGCCTCAGTTGTCGATGCTGGATTTCTCGTTCCGGCCCAACCTGCCACCGCCTGAGATTGGCGGGCCCAAGGATGTCTACACGCTGGAGAATTATAAATACCTGATCTATGGCCCCGAGGGTGGCAGTCAGGATTACAACGCGGTCGATTTGCGCGTATTCTTCCGCACCTTGCTGGCTGCGGTCTGTGTGACGATCTTCAACCTGATCCTGTGCTACCCCATCGCATATTATCTGGGGCAGTCCAAAGGCAGCCACATCCGCATCTTTGCGATCATGCTGATCATCCCCTACTGGATTAACGAAATCCTGCGTGCCTTTGCTTTGCGGATTATCTTTGGCGAGACAGGTGTGCTGAATACCTTGTTCATGGGGCTGGGCATCTGGGATACGCCGTTTGACTTTATCCGCAACGATATCGCGCTCTATGCAGGGCTTGGTTATGCCTACATCCTGCTGATGATCTTCCCGATCTATAACGTGATCGAAAGTCTGGACCACAATCAGATCGAGGCCGCGCGGGATCTGGGTGCGCCCTGGTGGCGTATTCACTGGCGGGTAGTTATTCCTTACGCCAAGCCGGGGATCAGCTCGGGCTGTACGATGGTGTTCATGCTGTCGGCCGGTGCGCTGGCCGCGCCGCAGATTCTGGGCGGGCCGTCCAGCTTGTGGTTCACGCAGCTGATCTATCAGCAGTTCAACGATAATAATGACTGGCCGCAGGGGGCCGCCTACGCCATCGTGCTGCTGGTGACCTGTATCCTGTTCGTGCTGGCCGTGATGCGCCTGTTCAAGGTGAATATGGGGGATATCGGGAAATGAACCTGTCCTTCCTGCGTATTAGCATCTGGGTCTATCTGGCGATCTTCTTCCTGTATCTGCTGGGCCCGCTGGTGATCATGTCAGTCACAGCCTTCAACTCGTCCGCATTCCCACGGATGACCCCGTGGGAATGTCTGACCTTCCAGTGGTTCGGAGAACTGTTTCAGGATCAGCGTATCCTGAATGGCATCAAGAACTCGCTGATCATCGGGGCCGGTACGGTGGTTTTGTCGGTTGCGATGGGGCTGGCGGGGGCGCTGATGCTGACCCAAATCTGGCCCAAGCTGCGCGCGACTTATTACACTATCATCATCGCGCCGATCCTGATCCCCGGCGTTGTGCTGGGGATTTCGACACTGGTGTTCTGGGACCGGATCAACCGGATGCTCGGGCTGGGTGCGGATAGTGTCCTGTCGAACGGGATTTTTCTGACGGTGATCGGCCAGTCCACCTTTATCGCCAGCTATTGTATGCTGGTTCTGGTGGCGCGTCTGCAGCGGTATGACGTGGCCTTGACCGAGGCCGCGCTGGACCTTGGCGCGACCCATGCACAGGCATTCCGCAAGATCCTGCTGCCCTTCATGCGTCCGGCGATTGCAAGCGCCGCAGTGCTGGCGTTTCTTGCATCGTTCGAAAACTATAACACCACCACTTTCACCTTTGGCGAATACCCGACGCTGACCATCGAACTGGCTCAAAAGGTGCGGTACGGCATCACGCCTTCGATCTCGGCTTTGGCCTTTATCATCGTGGCGCTGACTGTGTTCTTTGCTCTGCTGAACGAGGCCAAGCTGAAACGGCAGGAGCTGGTGGCCGCCGCGCGCAAGAACGCTACGGTCGAGGAATTGGCGGGCAAGATCAAGTTGCCCAGCTTCTTCGCGGGCAACGTGGCGGCCCTTTTGGTGGTTGTCTTCGGCGTGGCCACGATCACCGTGGTTGGCACCGCGACAGCCTATAACCCTGCGCAATGCATCGCCAACGTCAAAGAGCAAAAGCAGCTTGAGGCAGAGCAACGTATTCAAGAACTGCGGAAGCAACGCGAAGAACGCCGCAAACAGCGCGAAGCGGAAGAGGCCGAACAGGGTGGTGCGCAATCAACGCCGAAACCGTCAAACAACAGCGGGTTTGGCAATGTGTTTGCACCGAACACGTTGGGCGGAGGCGACGAGGAGTCGAGCTCGGAGCCGCAGCCGTCGACAAACGGTGGGTTCGGCGGGGCCTTTGATCCGAACAGTCTGAAGACAGACTAGCGACGTCAATCACGCCCGCCGGAATTATCCTTCGGCGGGCGTTTCTTTCTCAACGATCAATACATCACAGGCATCAATCACGTGCCCGTTCCACGTGACCGGTGTCGCGTTGTAGTTGATCAGGAAAACGTGGTGTTCAGTCTCGCGGCGGCGCAGGCCACCGGGAACAGGATGCAGTTTCAAACCGGTATGTTGGGCCGCCATTTGAACGACGCGATCCCATAGAGGCTTATCGGGAAACCCAGCTAGGTACCAAAGGGTATCTGTACCTGTAAGCGCGGGGGTGCCATCTGCATGAGTCAACAAGGCCGGAGCTGTTCCCGACAACCGCTCGACCCAATGCTGGGCCGCACCACCACCTGTGACGTTTCGTCGGATCGACGGTGGCAAGGTCTCAATCAGATCAACTTCGCTGTCCAATCCGGTTAATCCGGGGCGGCCTGTGCTTGGGATCTGAAAATCGTGGGTGATCGCCCCGCTGCGCGGTCCAAGGATCGCCAGAGTGCATCCCTGTTGGATGTGATGTTCAAGGTCTTTGTCGATTGTCGCGAGGCCCGGCGCCAGAATGATTTTGTATCCGTTCTCTGGGATTGTGTCGGGTGAAAGGAAATCCACCGACAGCCCCGCCCGGCGCAGGGCGCGATAGGCCGAGAACACTAGCCGGAAGTAATCAAACCCAGCGCCTTGAGGTTGTGTGGCCCATGCCCAATCCGAGGCATAGTCGAACAGAATGGCAGCGTCCGCCCTTGTTTGGGCCACTTGACCGATTTCGGCCAAGGTGTTTGCAGTTTCCCGCGCTTCAGTTAATCCGGGGGCCGGGCGATCATTCGGCGTCAAAAGCCCGGCATGCATCTGTTCTTGTGCGAACGGTGCCTGACGCCAGCGGAAGTAGCTGACCACCTCGGCCCCATGGGCGACAGCCTCAAGCGACCAAAGCTTGACCATACCCGGCAGCGGCGCCGGGTTGTATGGGGCCCAGTTCACCGGGCCGGGTTGTTGCTCCATCACCCACCAGCGACCCCGCCCCACCGCTCGGTAGAGGTCGTGGTGGAAGGCTTGCATGTCGGGATCACCCTGTTGCAAAAAGGCGGTCTTGTGCGCCTCGTCCACCTCAAGACGGTCCGACAGAAAACCGATCGGATAGCTATCCCACGTGGCGATATCCAAGTCCTCGCCCACCTTGAAATGGTCGAACTCCAGCACGCGACCCATGTAATTGTGCAACAACGGCGCGTCGGTCAGCCCGCGTAACACGTCCACTTGTGCTTTGTTGAACACCACCACCTGATCCGAGCTGAACCGGCGAAAGGCCAGAACATGGGCGGGGTTGGGTTCAGTCACAGTCAGGTTGGGCAGGTCAATCTGGTCGAACCCGTCATATTCCATCGACCAGAACACATTCCCCCACGCAGTATTTAACGTGTCAATCGAATCATATTCTGCCTCAAGCCAGTTCTGAAACGCGGCAAGAGCGACCGGGCTGTAGCTGAGGGTTGTGTCATGGCAGCCGTATTCATTGTCGATCTGCCATGCTGCGATATGAGGGTTTCGGCCATAGCGTTCGCCCATGATACGGGTGATCCGCGCGCATTCCGCGATATAACCTTCATGGCTAAAGCAGTAGTGCCTGCGAGAACCAAATTTGCGTGGGCTTCCATCCGGGTTCGTTGCCAGCATGTCGGGATGTTTCTCAATCATCCACCGCGGAGGCGTGGCAGTAGGGGTTCCGAGAACCACTTTCAGACCAGCTGCACCGAGTGTTTCAATGGCCCGGTCCAGCCAGTCGAATTGCAAATCACCCGGAGCGGGCTCCATCCGGCTCCAGGCGAATTCGCCAATCCGTACCCAGGACAACCCGGTCTCGACCATGCGGGCGGCATCCTCAGCCCACATTTCTTCTGGCCAGTGTTCGGGGTAATAGCAGACGCCGAGTTCGGGAGTCATAGGATCACTCTGTATTCTGGCTGGCCTTGCCCCGCATTTGGGGCGGCGAAGGTCATACCGTTTGTGGGATGGTTTCTAAGCGTTTCGGCATCCAGCCCTTGGCGCGCGGTTGTGCAGAAAAGGGTTGTCAGATCGTCACCTCCAAACGCCGGGCATGACGTATGCGCCGCGTCAAAGGTCACGGCTTTCAGGAACTGCCCGTCAGGAGAATACACTGCGACGCGATGCGCACCCCATTGCGCGATCCATATCTGGCCTTCGGTATCTACCACCGCGCCGTCAGGGTTCAGGTGATCATCGCGCAGGTCAAGGAAAACGGTGCTGTCGCCTTCCGGCCAGCCAGTCTGAGGGTTCAGCGACCAGCGCATAACCTGTTTGGTCATTGTGTCAGAAAAATAGGCACAGGATCGGTCCGGCGCGAAACAGATGGCGTTAGAGATCGTGACATCTGGCACCAAACGGCGGACTTCGCCGCGCCAGAACCGATAGATCGATCCAGCCCCATGTTCCGCGTTCTTGCCCATCGTTCCGATCCAGAACCCGCCCCACGGATCAGCCCGGCCATCATTCGAGCGCGTTATGGAATTCTCTGCCTCTAGTGTTGCGATCAACTCTTTTTCGCCAGTGTCCAGGCTGAACCGCCACAGGCCGGTTTCAGACGCAATAAGCAGCACGCCCCGGTTGACCCACCCTGCGGCTGAGACATGTTCATCGAATTGCCAGCTTTGGGGCACACCGTCAAGTTGCGTGAGCAGCCGTTTGCCAAGAATGTCGAACCAGAACAGCTGTCGCCGACCGGGGTGCCACAGCGGCCCCTCGCCCAGCTCGCAGGGGCGATCGTCGTAGACGGAGTTCATCCAACCGCCTTGTCATAGGCCGCAACGATCTTGCGGGCGCGCTCGGCAATCTCAGACACTGACATACCCGGTTTGAACAGGGCTGATCCTATGCCGAACCCATCTGCGCCGGCGTTGATCCACTCGCCAAAGTTTTCAGGGCCTGCGCCACCGACGGCGAAGACTTGTGTGCCTCCAGGCAAAACGGGGCGCAATGCAGCCAAACCCGCGGGGCCTGCCATTACGCCGGGAAACAGCTTAAGGCCGGTTGCCCCGGCCTTGAGAGCATTGAACGCTTCGGTAGGTGTATAGATGCCAGGCCAGCTTTGCAGGTTCAGACTGACCGATCGTTTGATGACATCGATGTCGCAGTTCGGTGAAACGATCAGCTTACCTCCGACAGCGGCCACGGCCTCCACTTGATATGTGGCCAAGACTGTACCAGCGCCAATCAGGGATTTTTCGCCGTATTTGTCGGCTAGAATCCCGATGCTATCGAGCGGGTCGGGAGAGTTCAGCGGAACTTCGATTTTGTCGATGCCAGCGTCGATCAGGGTGGCGCCTACATCTGCAGCTTCGGTAGGACGCAGCCCTCTGAGAATGGCGATGATGGGTCTGCTCATGCTGTTTGCCTCGTGCGGTTCCGGGCTTGCCGCAGACCCTCCAGAGTGGCCTGGGTATTGTTCGCAATTTCAGCAAATGCGCCCTGCTGTTTAAGCGCGTGCGCATAGATTCTAGAAAGGTTGTCGGCCCCGATGATTGCGATTTGTTGCCCCAGCCAGTAGGGGCGCGTGGCGGCCAGTTCTGCCCCGATGAGGTAACCTGACAATCGCGCGCGCGCGGCGCCCGGATCATCTGCGTTCAACAAATCCGATGCGCGCAGCCCAAACAAGCGCGCCGCCATCTGTTCGGGTTTCGACAGGGTGTCCGCCGTGGCCTCGGCAAAAGCGTCCTGATCCCAGCCGTCACTGACTGAGTGTCTGAGAACAGATTGCTCACTAAGCAGACTGAACATCTCGCCTGTCATGAAAGTTCGGAAGCTGACGACCTCGTCGGCGCTGACTTGGACCCATTTGGTATGCGTTCCGGGCAGGCATATCACACCATCCCAGTTCTTGCGCCCAGACAGGAAACCAGCGATTTGCGTTTCCTCGCCACGCATCACATCTGGCGGGGCAGCCTGTTTCAGGCCGGGTACCACAAAAGCGCGAATGCGGGGGTCTGTATTTGGTACACGAATAGGCGTTTCAGGCACCGGGGCCGTTGGCACGGCCGAGTAGGGGGCCTCAACCCAACCCTGGCGCGCACCGACCATGCCGCAGGCGACGACATCGACCGGTGCGTCCCCTAACCAGTCATCGATCAGTTCCAACAGCGCGTTTTGAAACCCATCTTTCGGAAGCTTACCCATCCCTTTGTCGGATTGAGCCTGATCCAGAACGTTGCCGCCCTGCATGGCCCAAACCCGCAAGTGAGAGGTGCCCCAATCCGCTGCAATCCATTCAATACTCATGCTGCTACCCCGTTACCACGACGCCGCCATCTACCACCATGCACTGTCCGGTCATGGCGCGGCTGGCGTTTGAGGCCAGAAACAAGGTAGGCGCAATCATGTCTTCGGGGGTCAAGTGCTCCTTGAGGCACTGCCGTTCCATGTGGGCGGCCAGATCGTCGGGCGTGGCCCACATATCCAGCTGTTTTTGCGTCAGAACCCAGCCGGGGGCCAGGGCGTTGACACGGATGTTCTGGGGCCCGAGCTCACGCGCAAGCGACCGGGTCATGCCGGTGATACCGGCATTCGCGGTGGTGTAGATGGGATAGCCCGCATTCCCCATCATGTAGCTGATCGAGCTGAAATTGATGATCGCCCCGCCCGCCGTCATCTGCTGCGCGGCCTGCTGGCAGGCAAAGAAATAAGCTTTCAGGTTGACCTCGATCATCCAGTCCCAGAATTCGGGCGTGGTTTCTTCAAGCGAGTGGCGCTTGTCATTGGCAGCGTTGTTGACCAGCACGTTCAGGGGGCCATGTGCCTGGGCGGCCTGTTGCATGGTGGCGTGCAGCAAGTCGGTATCGGTCATGTCTCCTTGCAGGAACAAGGGTGCGCGACCGTGCTTGTCGCGCATCTGCTCGACAAATTCGCTGGCGTCTGAGCGTCCGATAAAGGCTACATTGGCCCCTTGCGCCATGAACCCATCGGTCAGGGCTGCACCCACGCCGGACCCACCGCCGGTGATGTAGACCGAGGCCCCGTTCAGGTCGTGGAAGGTGGCGGGTTGGGTCATCAGTGGCTCTCTCGGGTGACAAGGCGGGTGTCTTTGCCCACCAGAAAATCAAGATCCGCGCCCTGATCGGCTTGCAGAACATGGTCGATGTAAAGCCGGGCATAGCCGCGGGTGTAATGCGGATCGTCCGGTTGCCACGCGGCGCGGCGGGCGTCCAGCTCCTTTTCATCCACCAGCAGTTCCAGTTCGCCATTGCTGGCCGATACACGGATGCGGTCACCGGTCTTGACCAACGCCAGCGTGCCGCCCGCCTGCGCCTCGGGGCTGACATGCAGGATGACGGTGCCGAAGGCGGTGCCCGACATGCGCGCGTCCGAGATGCGGATCATGTCGCGCACGCCTTCTTTGACCAACTTGGCCGGGATCGGCATGTTGCCGACCTCGGGCATGCCCGGATAGCCCTTGGGGCCGCAGCCCTTGAGCACCAGAATGGTCTCGGGCGTCACCGGCAGATCATCGCGGTCGATATTGGCCTTCAGGTCTTCGATGCTTTCAAAAACATAGGCTTCGGCTTCGGTTTCCAGCAATTCATCTGTCGCCGCCGAAGGTTTCACGATGGCTCCGTCGGGCGCGAGGTTGCCGCGAAAAACCCGCAGGCCCGCCGCAGGTTTGACCGGATCGTCAAAGGGCCGGATAACATCGGAGTTATAACACTCAGCACCGTCAAAATGGGCCGAGATATCCTTGTTCAGAACCGTTTTCGCTGGCCGCAGGAAGGGTTTGAGCTCGTTCAGCACCACCGGAACACCACCGGCATAGCAGAAATCCTCCATCAGGTATTGGCCCGAGGGCATACAGTTCACCAGCAGCGGGATTTCCGACCCGATTTCAAAATCCTTCAGCGTCAGGTCCACGCCCACGCGACCCGCCAGCGCCAGCAGGTGAACCACCGCGTTGGTCGACCCGCCCACCGCAGCATTGGTCAGGATTGCGTTCTGAAATGCCTCTTTGGTCAGGATATCCGAGGGTTTGAGGTCTTCGTCCACCATCTCGACAATCCGTTTCCCGGTCAGATGCGCCAGTGCCATACGGCGCGCATCAACGGCGGGCAGAGCGGCATTGGTGGGCAGTGACATGCCCATTGCCTCAACCAAGGACGCCATAGTGGAGGCCGTACCCATGGTCATGCAGACACCCTTACTGCGCGACATGCCGGATTCGGCGTTCATGAAATCCTGCAGGGTCATTTCGCCCGCGCGGACCTCTTCCGAGAACTTCCACACATCTGTGCCCGAGCCGATATCTTTGCCCTTGAACTTGCCGTTCAGCATCGGGCCGGAACTGACCACGATTGACGGCAGATCGACCGAGGCCGCGCCCATCAACTGGCCCGGCGTGGTCTTGTCGCACCCGCCCAGCAGGACAACACCGTCAATGCCATAGGCGCGGATCGATTCCTCGACATCCATGGCCAGCAGGTTGCGAAACAGCATGGCGGTGGGCTTCATCTGGGTCTCGCCCAGCGACATGACCGGGAATTCGACAGGGAAGCCACCTGCCTCCCACACGCCGCGTTTCACGCCCTCGGCCAGATCGCGCAGGCCCGAGTTGCAGGGTGTCAGTTCCGACCATGTGTTGCAGATGCCGATGATGGGGCGGCCATCAAAAGCGTGGTCTGGAAAGCCCTGGTTTTTCATCCACGAGCGGTGGATGAACCCGTCCTTGTCCAGCTTTCCGTACCAATGTTCTGATCGGCGTTTCTTGGTCATTGGCGAGGCCCTTTCAGGCGGCTTTGGCGGGCTGGCACCACTCGGGCAGCCAGTCGGAATGGGCGGTCAGCAGGTCACTGACCAGATTGCGGATCTGGCGCAGGTCCAGTTCGGCGGCGGTGTGCGGGTCCATCATCGCGGCGTGATAGATATGTTCGGGGTTCTGGTCGACCAGCGCGCGGACGGTCAGTTCCTGCACGTTGATCTGACTGCGCATCAGCGCGATCAGTTGCGGCGGGATATCCGTGACGACCGAAGGCTGCACGCCATTGGCATCCACCAGACAGGGGGTTTCAACCGCAGCGCCCAGCGGCAATTGCGGGATTTGGCCCGTATTGGGCAGGTTTCCATAGGCCACATAAGCCGTGTTGGTGACGATGGCGTTCATCAGGTCGGCGGCAAATTCATGGCTGCGGGTCACGTCGATATCGCGCCCATCCGTCAGTGTCTTGGTCTGTTCCTGCCAAGCGGCGACCTGCTCCTCGCAGCGGGTGGGATATTCGTCCAGCGGGATCGAGAACTGCTCGATCAGGTCCGGGCGTCCGTCCTTGATGAACCATGGCACATATTCGGCCAGATGTTCAGAACTTTCAGTGCAGAAATACCCCAGATGATCCATCACCTCATACCGCACCTTGTTGGGGCATCGCGGCATCAGCAGCGGTGGCTTCGGAATTTGCCCACTGGCATATCCCTGCCGCAAGGCGGGGTAGAGGTCGCGCCCCTGATGCTCTAGCCGCAGGAAGAAGGCAACGTGGTTCACCCCGGCGACCTTGTAACGGATGTCGTGCTTGGGCAGATCCAGATCATGGGCCAGCTCTTCGACTGTGTTCTGGACCGAATGGCACAGGCCCACATGTTTCAGCGCCGGAAATTGCTCGGCCAAGGCCCAGGTGTTGATGGCCATCGGGTTCACATATTGCAGCAGGGTGGCATTGGGGCACAGCTGCATCATGTCCTGGGCGATGTCCCACAGCACGGGCACGGTGCGCAACCCGCGCATGATGCCGCCAACACCCAAAGTATCGGCAATGGTCTGGCGCAGGCCGTACTGCTTGGGAATTTCGAAATCCGTCACCGTACAGGGTTTGTATCCACCGACCTGAAAGGCGGTGATCACGAAATCTGCGCTCTCCAGCGCCGCGCGGCGGTCTGTATGGGTGGTGACACCGGCCCCTGTGCCAACTGATCGGATCATGGCGCGAGCGACGACCTCGCTTTCGGCCAGCCGGTTGGGGTCGATATCCATCAGGGCAAAGTGGCTGTCGGCTAGAGATGGGGTCAGCAGCGCGTCACCCACGATATTGCGCATGAAGATGGTCGAGCCCGCGCCGATAAAGGCAATCTTTACCATGTTGCAAACCTTTGATTTGATGTCATTTCACAGCCCCCAGCGTCAGGCCTGCGATGAAGTGTTTCTGCATTAGGAAGAACATGGCCACGGGCGGTAGGGCGGCGACGATCGAACCCGCGCTCATCAGTTGGTAGGCTGCGCGGAACTGGGCGTTGAAGCTGGTTATGCCCGCCGTGACAGGCTGGCTTTCGGCGCCTTGGGTCAGCACGACGGCCCAGAAATAGTCGTTCCAGATGAAGGTGAAGATCAGCACGCTGAGCGCGGCAATCGCCGGTTTCATCAGTGGCAGGACCACGTACCAGAAGATGCGGACCTCGCTGATGCCTTCAACCCGCGCGGCTTCGATCAACTCGAACGGCAGGGCGCGGATGAAGTTGCGCATGAACAGCGTGCAGAACCCAGTCTGGAATGCGATGTGGAACAGCACCAACCCGGTTTTAGTGTTATAGAGGCCAAGTTCCAGCGTCAGGTCGCGCACAGGTACCATCAGGATCTGGAAGGGTACGAAATTGCCGGCGACGAACAGGAAGAAAATCCATAGGTTCGAGCGGAACTTGTAGATGCCCAATGCAAAACCGGTCATGCAGCTGAGCGCCACCGCGCCGATCACGGTGGGGATGGTGATCAGGAATGAATTCAGCAGGTAGCGCGGCATGTCGGAATTGAAGAACACCTGCCCATAGTTGACCGCGCCCTCAAAGCTGGAGGGTAGGCCCCAGTAGTTTGCATTGGTGAAATCTGCCGCCGGTTTGACCGAAAACAGCGCCACCGCCAGCAAGGGCCCCAGCCACAGCAGCAGGGCAATGGGCAGCATGGCCTGATAGGTGATCTGGGCCGCGCGGGGTTGTTTTTCGATGGGTTTGGGGAACATGTCAGTGCCCCCTTTCTTCGCGGTACATCGACCACAGGAAATAGGCGATGAAACACAGCATGATCAGGAACAGGATCACGGCGATGGCGGCGCCATATCCCATGCGGAAGCCGTATTCGGACAGGGCGACCTCGAACATGTAATAGGCCAGTACGCGGGAAGAACCGAACGGCCCGCCCTGGGTCATGATCGAGATCAGGTCAAAACTGCGCAGCGCGCCGATGATTGTGACGACAAAGGCGATGAAGGTGGCGGGGCGCAGTTGGGGCAGGATGATGTGCCACAGCATCCGCCAACCTTTTGCACCATCCAGACGTCCGGCCTCGATCTGTTCGGGGTCCACGGCGTTCAGGCCGGTCAGGTAGAGGATCATGCAATAGGCGGTCTGCGGCCAGAGGCCCGCGACGATGATGCCATAGGTCACGAACCGTTCATCCCCCAGCACGTTCAGCGGACCTAGGCCGAAGAAGCCCAGAAACTCGTTCAGAAGGCCGAAGGTTGGGTCGTAGAACCATGTAAAGACAAGCCCCACCACGACCTGAGAGATTACGAAGGGAAAGAAGAACAGCGACTTGTAAAGGCGTATGCCCGCAACTGTCTGATTCAAAAATAGCGCGATGAACAGGCCCGCCGGGATCGCGGCCAGATAGAGGATCAGCCAGATCAGATTGTTCTTGAGCGAGGTATAGAACGCATCCCGGTCGACCCATTCCCAATACAGGTCTTCGTAATTGCGAAACCCCACATATTCGGCCGCGCCCAGCCCGTCCCATTCGAAAAGCGACAGGTTGAAAGACTGAAAGACGGGGATGATCACATAGACCATGAAGAACAGCAGGCCGGGGGCCAGAAACAGCCACGGTGCGATACGCTGTTGGTTTCTGTGGAACCAGCTTTCTTGTTCGGGAACGTCGACAGCGGACATTTTGGATCTCGGGGTTTGGTCAATGGAGTAAGGCGGGTTTGCACCCGCCTTACGCAGGTTCTGGATCAGAGCGGGCTTTGCCCCGCTCTGCCCGGATTAGTTGTCGTAAATACGCTGGCGTGCGCGTTCCAGCTTGGCCAGGATACGGTCAGCGTTGTCTGGCTTGACCATGAATTCCTGGAACCCTTCCATCGATACTTTGGCCATTTCAGCAGGCGCATCACGATCCCAGAACTGGGCAACGCCGCCGGGGCTGTTCGATGACAGCATGTTGAAGCCCTGCTGCAGGAACTTGTCATTGTCCACCGAGGATTTGGCGTTCACCGGCAACTGACCAAGGTTCGAACCGTTGTTGATTTCGGTCTGTTCATCAGCCGAGACCACAAAGCGCAGGAATTCACGTGCGGCTTCTTTGTTCGAAGCATTGGCAGGGATGTGGAACGTGTCGGTCGGCGCGTCCTCGGCCAGTTCAACGTCCGGGTTAATGGCCACGAACTGGTAGAAGTCCAGCTGGTCGTCGGACAGGCCTGCTTCACGCAGCGGCGCCACGGCGAAGTTACCCATCAGATATGCCGCTGCTTCGCCATTGACCATGAAGGGCAGGGCTTCTTGCCAGCTATAGGTCTGGTGATTGTCGATGAACGCGCCCATGTCGATCAGCTGTTTCCAGTTGGCGAAAGTCTGTTTGACGCGGTCGTCTTCCCAGCTGATTTCGCCATTGGCGAGCTGGTTGTGGAAATCGAAGCCGTTGGTACGCATGTTCAGATAATCGAACCAGCCACCTGCGGTCCAAAGGAACTTGGTACCGATCGTGTAGCAGGCGCGGCCTGAATCGACGATCTTCTGGCAGTTCGCCAGTTCTTCTTCCCAGGTGGTCGGCTCGGACAGGCCCAACTCATCAAAGATGTCTTTGCGGTAGTAAACGCCCCACTGGTAATAGGTATAGGGCACGCCCCACTGCTTGCCGTCGATGGTCATCGCACCTTTGGTCGAGGCAAGGTTTTCCGCGATCTCAGGCTCCGCCCACAGGTCCGAGACATCTTCGAACAGGCCAGCTTCGACATAGGGTTTCATACGGTTGGCCGCATACCAAGTGGCAACATCAGGCGTGTCAGCCGTCAGGAAGTTGCGGATCTGCGTTTTGTACGCCTCACGGTCGATCACCGTGGTTTCGATTTCCAGTCCGGGGTGCTCGGCTGCGAAACGGTCGATCATCGCTTCCATCGTCGCGCGGGGCGCCGGGTTCGATGTATCGAGGAAGATTCGCAGCTCGCCGGTCAGTTCGGCATATGCCGGAACAGCAAGTGCAACGCTCATGGCCAGCGCGGCCGTTGTGCGCTTGTAGATGGAATGCATGGTTTCCTCCCTTAGCTTCCATATGGTTCCATATTGTGGAACTCAGTTTTATATGTTGAAAACTACACATCGACTCGGTTAGTCTTGTCAAGACCCTCGTGGCCTCGGCCATTGGGTAAGTGGAGGAGAATGCGCGCCCGTGGCTGGTGACGGAACGATAGGTAAAGCATGTGATGTGCTGGATCAGGTTGCGGCTTTCGCGCGTCCGGTTCGCTTTGGCGAATTGCTTGAACACAGCGATTTCCCAAAGGCCACGCTATATCGGTTTCTCCAATCGCTGACCAATCAGGGTATGTTGTCTTATGACCCCGACAGACAGACCTATGCGCCGGGGCTGCGTCTGGTGCGTCTGGCCCACGCAGCGTGGACACAAAGCTCGCTCGCGCCGATTGCCCGGCCATTTTTGGACGCGCTTAGCCGTGAAACCGGGGAAACTGTTCATCTGGCGCAGCTGGATTCCGGTCAGGTTCTGTACGTAGACAAAAGAAACGCGACGCAGCCGGTCGAAATGTATTCGCAAGCGGGAAAGGTGGGTCCTGCCTATTGCACGGGTGTCGGCAAGGCGATGATGGCACATTTGGAGCCGGACCAACTGACCAAAGCTCTTTCACAGCAGAGCTTTCACCGCTTTACAGACAAGACGCTCGCTTCCGAGCAGCTATTGCGTGCTGATTTGGTTGCGATCCGAGAGCGCGGATATGCTGTGGATGATGAAGAGCATGAGCCCGGCATCATCTGCGTTGCCTGCCCGGTCTTGACAGAAGGGGGGCGCATGCTGGGGGCGATCTCGATCACTGGGTCAACCGAGCGGATGAGTTTTGCCCAGCTACAAGCTTGGGTGCCTCGGGTCCGCCGTGTGGCCGATCAGATCGGAGCTGAGGCGCAGTCATGGCGGTTCCCGGAAACCCGCCCAAACGGAAATAGCGACAGGATGCAAGGGACATGACAGGGGTCACTCTGAACGGTGCGATCAAGCGATATGGCGAGACGCAGGTTATTCATGGAATCGATCTGCAGATCGAAGACGGAGAGTTTTGTGTTTTCGTTGGCCCTTCAGGGTGCGGTAAGTCCACACTGCTGCGGATGATTGCTGGACTTGAGGAAACCACCGAAGGCGAAATCCACATCGGCGCAAGAGATGTGACACATCTGGACCCAGCCAAGCGTGGCGTTGCGATGGTGTTCCAAACTTACGCACTCTATCCGCACATGACTGTGGCCGAGAATATGGGGTTCGGTCTGCGCATGAACGGCGTGGCGAAAGCAGAGATAAACCAAAAGGTTCAGGAGGCTTCAGCCATTCTGAAGTTGGACCAATACCTGAAACGGAAACCAAAGGCTTTGTCCGGCGGTCAGCGTCAGCGTGTTGCCATTGGCCGGGCCATTGTACGCGGTCCCGACGTGTTCCTGTTCGACGAGCCGTTGTCGAACCTTGACGCCGAATTGCGGGTCGAAATGCGGGTTGAGATCGCGCGCCTTCACAATGAAATCGGCGCAACCATGATCTATGTGACCCACGATCAGGTCGAGGCGATGACTATGGCCGACAAGATCGTTGTTTTGCGAGACGGTCGGATCGAACAGGTCGGTGCTCCGATGGATTTGTACCGCGACCCGGACAACAGATTCGTTGCAGGGTTCATTGGTTCGCCAGCGATGAACTTTTTGGAATGTGACGTGGTTGATGGCCGTGTAACGCACCCCGCGTTCAATCATCCTGTGCCGGTGACGCCTTCTGTCCCAGCAAATGCGACGAAAGTGACGTTGGGGATACGGCCTGAGCACCTTCTGGTCGATCGTACAGGTGATACCTGCACCGTGGACCTGACCGAAGCGCTTGGCGGTGTCAGCTATTCTTATCTGTTGACCGCAAATGGAGACAAGCTGATCATCGAAGAGCGTGACGATGAACGCAGCAAACAAGGCGCACGAATCGGAATCTCGTTCTCGGCCGAGCGGGCGATGTTGTTTGACAACGAAACAGGCGAACGGCTCCGATAGTCTTTGTAGATTTTGGGCTAGAAGGGCGTCGTGCATTGAGTTCGACGCCTTTTTAGTTATTTGAGTGTGGATTTTGTATCCAATATCCGATAACGCAAGGAAAAGCAGCGCATGCGCTGCGTTCTCAAACTTGTGTTTTCGAAGGATTGTCCGATGACCAACAACGTTTTTACCGGCACTATGCCCGCGCTCATGACCCCAAGCACAGCGGATCGCCAGCCGGATTTTGACGCTTTGGTTCGCAAAGGACGTCAGATGATAGACGCAGGCATGTCGGCGGTTGTCTATTGCGGCTCGATGGGGGATTGGCCGCTGTTGACTGATGCCCAACGCATGGAAGGGGTAGAGCGTCTGGTCGCTGCCGGTCTGCCCGTCGTTGTCGGCACCGGGGCAATCAACACCAAGTCCGCTGTTGCCCATGCCGCCCACGCACAAAAAGTCGGAGCTGTGGGGCTGATGGTGATCCCACGTGTTCTGTCCCGTGGTAGCTCTCCAACTGCGCAGCGGAACCACTTCAAAGCGATCCTGAGTGCCGCGCCCGACGTGCCCGCGATTATTTACAATAGTCCCTATTATGGGTTCGCAACGCGCGCTGACCTGTTCTTTGCTTTGCGCGCGGAACATCCCAACCTGATCGGTTTCAAAGAGTTCGGCGGCAAGGATGACCTGCGATATGCGGCTGAAAACATCACCAGCCAAGACGATCAAGTCACGCTTATGGTCGGGGTTGATACCGAGGTTTACCACGGTTTTGTCAATTGCGGTGCCACCGGCTCGATCACCGGGATTGGGACTGCATTGCCGCGCGAAGCGCTATTGCTGGCCGCATTGTCCAAAAAGGCAGCCAAAGGCCACGCCGAAGCGCGCCAACGTGCACAAGAGCTGACTGAGGCAATTCACGTATTGTCCAGCTTTGACGAAGGGCCGGATCTGGTGCTTTATTACAAACACCTGCTGGTTCTGAACGGGGAAGAGGAATACCGTCTGCACTTCAACGAAACAGATGAACTGACAGATGCACAACGCAACTATTGCGAACAGCAATACGCGCTGTTCGGTGCATGGTTCGCAAACTGGTCGAAACAGGGTGGAGTGATCGCCGAATGCATGTGATCGACAGCCATACCGGCGGGGAGCCCACGCGGGTCATCCTTGACGGCGCGCCGGATCTGGGGACTGGTCCATTGGCTGACCGTGCACGGAGGTTGGAGTCCGATCACAGAGAGTTCTACCGCTCCATCCTTCTTGAACCACGTGGACAACCGGCAATGGTCGGTGCTTTGTTGGTTGAACCGGTCGACCCGACCTGCGTGACTGGTGTGATCTATTTCGACGTGGATGCGGTGTTGGGCATGTGTGGCCACGGCACAATCGGGCTGGCGGTTACACTGGCTCATCTGGGCCGTATTGATGTCGGAGAGCACCGAATTGAAACTCCTGCCGGTGTGGTGGCGGTTACTCTGCATGACGAAAATACTGTGACAGTCAGGAATATCGAAAGCCGACGGGTCCATAGTGGCGTGACAATAAGCGTACCGGGCCACGGTGAAATCGTGGGCGACGTTGCCTACGGGGGCAATTGGTTCTTTATCGTTGTTCCTAGCCCGATCCCCGTAACGTCTGACAGAATTCGCGCGTTGACCGATCTGACTGTAGCCATCCGCAAGGCGTCGATCGCTCAGGGCATTGGGGGCGAAAAGGGCGAGCTGATTGATCATGTCATCCTCCAGGACACGCCAATCGACCCGGACCTTAACAGGCGCAACTTTGTGCTGTGCCCGGACGACAATTACGACCGTTCGCCTTGCGGGACGGGATGCTCGGCCCTGTTGGCTTGTATGGCGGCAGATGGTGCTTTGGTCCCAGGCGAGGAAATCGTTCAACAGAGCATTATTGGTAGCACGTATCGCTTGTCGTATCAGCCTGGCAAAGAAGGTGGAGTTATCCCTTCGATTACCGGGCAGGCTCATATAATGGCTCAGGCCAATCTGATTTTTGCCTCAGCTGATCCGTTCCGCAACGGCATTCACCTATGACTCAGCAAGTTATTGTCATTGGGGCCGGAGTCATCGGCATCACAACCGCGCTGGAGTTACAGCGCCGGGGACACTCGGTGCTGGTGCTGGACAAAGACGGAGTCGCCGCGCAAACCTCGGCCGGAAATGCCGGGGCTTTTGCCTTCCCCGAGGTCGAACCGCTGGCGACTCCAGGCATCATGCGCAAAGCGCCGAAATGGTTGCTGGACCCGCTGGGCCCGTTGTCGATACCTCCAGCTTATGCGTTCAAGATTGCACCTTGGATGTATCGCTTTTGGCGGGCTAGCCAGCCATCGCGCTATGCGGATTTGTTGGGCGCCCAGTCGAACCTTATGAAGATTTCCAGCGCCGCTCTGGAGCGACTGATCCCTTCTGTTAATGGCGAAGAGATGATGCAGCGCGATGGGCAACTGCAATTGTATGAGTCCCAGACCGAATATCGCGCCAGCCTGCCAACCTGGGATCTTAGACGCGCGCACGGAATCGAATTTGAACTGCTTGAGACACCCGAGGCGATCGCCGAGAAACAGCCGGGACTTAGTCGACGGTTCACCCATGCTGGTTTCACCCCAAACTGGCTTAACGTGATCGACCCAAAGCAGTGGGTCGACCATTTGGCCAAATCGTTTCGTGAAAGGCAGGGGCGGATCGAAACGCGCAATATTCGCGCGTTGACTCCGTTAGAACATGGTGTGCGGATAACCGTTGACGACGGGACACTGGACGCAACAAAAGTTGTTGTGGCTGCGGGTGCCTGGTCGCATCATCTGGCGCAAACACTGGGCGACCATATCCCGCTAGAAACCGAGCGCGGCTACAACACAACCCTGCCACCCGGCGCTTTCGATCTGCGGATGCATCTGACCTTTTCAAGACACGGGTTTGTCGCCAGCCGCATCAACGGCGGCGTGCGCATCGGTGGTGCGGTCGAATTGGGTGGGCTGACTTTGCCTCCTAATTTCAAGCGCGCCGACACGCTGCTGAACAAAGCGACTCAATTTCTGCCGGGGTTGAACACGGCGGGGGGAACGCAATGGATGGGCTTCAGGCCATCCCTGCCGGATAGTATCCCTGTCATTGGGGCGGCTGCGCACGCACCTGATGTCATCTACGCCTTTGGGCACGGGCATCTGGGGCTAACTCAATCGGCGGGTACGGCTGAACTTGTAGCAGGGCTGGTCGACGGCGATGAACTGCCCATCCCGATGACGCCTTACGCGGCTACTCGATTTTAGAGAGGTCAAATGCGCAGCGTCAAAACACTCCACGTCATATCGGCCCATGCAGAGGGTGAAGTGGGCGACGTCATCGTAGGGGGTGTGTTGCCACCGCCCGGAGATACCCTGTGGAAACAGCGCTCGTTCGTTGCGCAGGATCAGACTTTGCGCAGTTTTGTTCTCAATGAACCCCGCGGTGGTGTCTTTCGC
This sequence comes from Ruegeria sp. D3, assembly GCF_056534465.1. NCBI lineage: Bacteria > Pseudomonadati > Pseudomonadota > Alphaproteobacteria > Rhodobacterales > Roseobacteraceae > Ruegeria > Ruegeria sp. D3. The sequence continues at coordinate 40,561 of NZ_JBQFPK010000006.1, read as the reverse complement.
CACGTGAACCTTTTGGTGCCGCCCAAACATCCCGACGCGGATGCCGCATTCATTATCATGGAACCCGAAGATACGCCGCCCATGTCCGGTTCGAACGCGATCTGCGTTGCCACCGTTTTGCTGGACAGCGGTATGATCCCGATGCAAGAGCCGGAAACGCATCTGACGCTGGAAGCGCCAGGAGGTCTGGTCCGGGTTCGTGCTGAATGTCGCGATGGCAAAGCCGAACGTATTCATGTTCGAAACCTCCCCAGTTTCGCGGACAAAATTGCCGCTACACTGGATGTGCCCGGTGTGGGGGAGCTGGTCGTTGACACAGCATATGGCGGCGACAGCTTTGTCGTGGTCGACGCGGCGACATTGGGTTTTGATATCGTAGCGCACGAGGCTCGGGATCTCGCGCGCATTGGGGTAGCGATTACCAATGCTGCGAATGAACAGCTGGGTTTTGCCCACCCTCAGAACCCGGATTGGACCCATATCTCATTCTGCGCGTTTTGTGGTCCGGTTCAGGCGACTCCGACTGGCTTGACCGGAAAATCTGCCGTGGCGATTCAACCGGGCAAGATCGACCGCTCGCCAACGGGAACGGCTGTCTCGGCTCGAATGGCCTTGATGGCCGCCAAGGGAGAACTGACTGTTGGTCAAACATTCGAGGCCGTTTCGATCATTGGTTCGCGTTTCACAGGCTGCATTACCGGGCATGCGGATCTGGAAGGCAGACCTGCTATTATCCCCGAGATCAGCGGCCGAGGTTGGATCACCGGCACCCATCAGCACATGCTGGATCCCGATGACCCATGGCAAGGCGGGTATCGGTTAAGCGACACTTGGGGCGTTTAGACGACACCGTGCCTTGCAGGCATCATGTGCGATCTGTTGCACGGCTCAAACCTTTTTAGCGGCAGGCCTCATTACTACCTTAAGGAGAGTTGCCTCTGCTAAGGGATACTCATGAAAATTCGGATTGCCGCCCTGTTTATTGTCGCAACCGCGCTGCTGTTATCAGCAACCGAGCCGTCTCGATCCTCGGTCAATTATTCCGAGCTTTCGCTGACTTGTTTCGGCGGCAAGGCAAAGCACACCGAGGCAGTGTCTGCGTGTACGACGCTGTTGAATGGGAACGGAGCTAACGAGGCCAATCGTAATGCGCTTTTTAGATTCAGAGGGTGGGCGTATCACCGCGACCGGCAATTTGACATGGCGGTAGCGGATTACACTCGTGCTTTGACGGTGTATCCCAATGACGCAAATTCACTCTTAAGACGCGCGTTCGCCTTTGACGCCATTGGTGACACTCAGGCGGCAGCAGCGGATTATGACAGCGCGTTGCAGTTAGATCCTGACAGTTTGTTTGCCCTGTACCGCAAATCCGGTTTTGACAGACGGAATGGGCGCCCGCACGCTGCAAGGCGCGGGTTGCAAGCGGCCCTGAAGATCGACTCGGGCTATGGCAAGGCGGGTTATGAGTTGCTGGATCTAAGCTATGAATTGAACGGCTTTGATGGGGTTGAGGCGTTCCTAAAACAGGCCAAGGATCGCTGGCCGGACGAAGATTGGGTGTATTTCTCTCAACTGCTTTACGACCTGAAATACACCGGGAACCACGACAGTGCGCTTGAGGCGGCACATAACCTTGCGCGGCTAGAGCCGGGCAAAGCATCAGATTTGTACTGGCCGGCTTTGGTTCATCTCAAGATCGGTGATGAGAACAAGGGGATCGAATATATAAATAAGATTGGCATCCTTCAGAAGGGTGACGTCGAAAAAGATAAGAGCATCTTTTTCACGCGATGGTATGACGCAGCGATTGATTGGTATATGTGGCGCGGCGAAAGAGAGTTGCTATCGAGCGGTCGGCTTTTTGCTTTGGCAGGCAGGCCTGACTTGGCGAAATCAGAATTGGAAACGGCGCTGCAAAGGTTCGGATATGCCGGGCGAAAATGGGTTTTGAACTGTTTGTTTGCCCCGGCTGGCGTTTCCGTTCCATGGGCGGCTTATGCCGGGTCCGAAGATCATTTGGATCAGGTGGTCCAGGACTATGTCCTACGAGTTGCCTGGGACATGAGCTTCTTCCAACTTGAGAAACCGGTGTCGGAATCGACTGACCAATAGTTGCGTTTTTTCCTTCGGTTTGTGTTTTTGTCGTGCTGGATGCGGAACAATCGACCCACCCGTGTCAATTTGCGCCCCAGATAGGGAATTGATCCCAAGGCAATCCTGATTTAAGGGAGGCCCTGTCAAATCAGAGTCACCGTTGGGGCGGTAATCTTGTCGCGCCCCGCTTTGGCCACGCAGAAGTGGCCAGCTCTTGGAACGCACGCCCCGAAAGGCTTTAAAAAAGGTAAAAGAATATGGCAGATAAATCAGACTTCGACATATTGTATACCATTGTAGACGAAGCGCCCGAGCTGGCCAGCGCCTCGTTCTTGCCCATCATTCGAAAGTTCGCCTCGGCCGCAGGCGTGAGCGTTGGAACCAAGGATATTTCTCTGGCCGGGCGCATTTTGGCGACCTTCCCAGAGAAACTTACAGATGCACAGCGCATCACCGATGATCTGGCCGCTTTGGGTGAGCTGGTGAAAACCCCCGAAGCCAACGTGATCAAGCTGCCCAACATCTCGGCCTCGGTCCCGCAGCTGGTTGCCGCCGTCGAAGAGCTGCAATCGCAGGGTTACGACATTCCGAACTATCCCGAAGAACCTTCGACCGACGAAGAAAAGGCCATTCGTGCGCGCTATGACGCCATCAAGGGTTCGGCCGTCAACCCGGTTTTGCGCGAAGGCAACAGCGACCGTCGTGCCGCAAAAGCAGTGAAAAACTACGCCCAAAAGAACCCGCATTCGATGGGTGAATGGGTGTCGGACAGCAAAACCAAAGTGTCGTCCATGTCCGGCAATGATTTCTACGCAAACGAGAAATCGGCCACCATCACCGCCGCACAGGCAGGCGATGCCAAGATCGAATTCGTGGGCAAAGACGGCACCACCACCGTTCTGAAAGACGGCTGGCCGCTGGCCAAGGGCACCGTGGCCGACGCGACATTCATGTCCGTCAAAGCTCTGTCCGCGTTTCTTGCTGAGGCCATTGAGGACACGAAAAAAGACGGCACCATGTTCTCGCTGCATATGAAGGCCACGATGATGAAGGTCTCGGACCCGATTATCTTCGGCTATGCGGTTAAGGCGTGGCTGGCTCCGGTGTTTGACAAATTTGGTGCTGAGCTGGATGCGCTGGGTGTGAACCCGAACTCGGGCCTTGGTGATCTGCTGGAGCGGGTCAAAGACAATGCCGAGATTGTGGCCGCCTTCGACGCGATTAAGGCCGACCGTCCGTCCATGTATATGGTCGACAGCGACAAGGGCATCACCAACCTGCACGTACCGTCGGACGTGATCATCGACGCCTCAATGCCCGCCGTGATCCGCGCGGGCGGTAAAGGCTGGGATGAGGCCGGTGCCAAGGGTGACACCAACTGCGTGATCCCCGACCGTTGCTATGCACCCGTCTATGACGAGACGATCAACTTTTTCAAAGCCAATGGCGCACTGAACCCGGCCACTGCCGGTGCGGTCGCCAATGTGGGCCTGATGGCGCAGAAGGCTGAGGAATACGGCAGCCACCCGACCACGTTCCAGGCACCTGCCGACGGCACTATCCGTATCGTTCTGGCCAATGGCGAGACGCTGCATTCGCACGACGTCGAGCAGGGTGACATCTGGCGGTCATGCACCGTCAAGAAAGCTCCGATCGAGAACTGGATCCAGCTGGCCATGGACCGTCAGCGCCTGACCGGGTCCGAAGCGATCTTCTGGCTGGACGCCAATCGCGCCCATGATGCTGAACTGATCAAATACGTCACACCAGCGCTTGAGGCGGCTGGCGTGGCTGACAAGTTCATGATCCTGGCCCCGCGTGAAGCGACCCGTCAATCGCTGGAGACGATCACCGCAGGCAACGACTCGATTGCGATCACCGGAAATGTGCTGCGCGACTATCTGACCGACCTGTTCCCCATTCTGGAACTGGGCACCTCGGCCAAGATGCTGTCCATCGTCAAACTGATGAATGGCGGTGGCCTGTTTGAAACCGGCGCGGGCGGTTCGGCCCCGAAACATGTGCAGCAGCTGGTCGAGGAAAGCCACCTGCGCTGGGACTCGATGGGTGAATTCTGCGCGCTGGGTGAATCACTGAACTTCCTGGCCGACAGCAAAGGCAACGCCAAGGCAGGCGTTCTGGGTGCTGCGGCCGAGGCCGCAACGCAAGGTATTCTGGATCACAATCGCTCGCCCAGCCGCAAAGTTGGCCAGCCCGACAACCGCGACAGCCACTACTGGTTCGCCCGTTACTGGGCCGAGGCCTTGGCCGCGCAGTCGGACGATGCCGAACTGGCCGCCGAATTTGCACCATTGGCGACGGCACTTGCAGATGGAGAAGAGACGATCCTGGCCGAACTGGCATCCGCGCAAGGCGGTGCTGCTGATCTGGGTGGGTACTATCACACCGATCCGGCTAAGACCGCAAAGGTTATGCGCCCGAGTGCAACTTTGAACGGTTTGATCGATTAACATCGGTTGGCCCGCGTTACGGCGTGAGGCGCAAAGAAACTAGAAAAGTAAAAGGGGCCGACCCCCAAAGTCGGCCCCTTTTAGAGTGAGTGGAGAGGTCGAAACCTCACCGGGTGTGTTAGCTGCATCCTATACTTCCAGAAAAGTCTGGTAATTGGAGGATTCCCTTAGGGGCTTGGTAGTCTAAGAAAGGGCTGGTTTTTCAACCAGCCCTTTCTTGTTTAGCATTAGTTGGACGCTGCGTTGAGCTTTTCGTTCTGCTCGCGCAACGTATCCGAGATGATCGCGTACCATTCGCCGGATTCACGCATCTCGTTAAGACCCTTGTTCATCATCGCGATGTATTCACGAGCGAACGGGTTGGTGCGGTGCGCCAGGAAGCTCATCGACGACAGTGTTGAGACATAGGGGTTTTCTACGATGTCGCTCGAGGTCAGGCCCATGTCTTTCATTGTCGCAGCGAACAGTTCCACTTCGAATGCGGCGACATCTGCAGTACCGGTCAAAACCGCATCCAGGCATTCGCGTGCCGAGTTTGGTTGAACCACAGTTGTGTTGTCGTAGTTCAGGCCAACTTCTTCAAGAACGACCATGCTCCAACCCTGCATACGGCAGACAGTTGCACCTTCGAAATCTTTGAAAGTGGTGGCGTTTGTGTAGTCACTTTCGGGCAGGGTATAGAAGCCGCCAACCACATCATAAACCGGCACCGAGGCCACGAATTGCGTACAACGTGCTTCGGTTTCGGGGGACCATTCATAGGTGCGGTTCGTGCAATCCGGCACAGTCCAGGCGATCGAAATGTCAAACGCGCCGAGTGGCAGCAAAGTTTCCAGGTGCGAAGACCAGTCATCGACAAAGCTGACAGAATAGTCACGCTGGTTGCCCGCACGCTGTAGGCTGGTTGTCGCCAGACGGGTCATAATGCCGCCGCCGCTCAGGCCTTCAGTGGTGAAGGGCTCCCAGCCGTTGCCCGCAACCATTTTGATGGGCGGCGCATATACGTTCGAACGTTTGACGCTTGCCGCGCGCTGTTCTTCGGCTGCAATGATCTCTTGCGCGGACTGACCGTTGGGAAGGCTGCCATCTTCACAGGGCAGAGCCAGAACAAGGCCGGGTTCCAGAGCGTTCGGGTTGGTGATGATGTTGCGGTTCGCGTTGAAGATCGGCTGGTAGTTCGATGTGCCATAGGCTGCGATTGCAATGGTCGCCATCGTGTCGCCATCGGAAACGGTGTAGTTTGTGCAGGCTTCCTGTGCCGCGGCGGCTCCGGCGCTCAGGGCAGTGACGGCGGTGGCCGACAGCGCAACTTTCTTCAGATCAATATTAAACATGTCCTCATCCTCCAGACATTATTGTTGTTAGGCCAATTGGGGCCTTAGCCATTTTCCATTTGATACCGCAGAGCGTTTGACACGATGTCGCGCCACTCTCCGGATTGCTGCATGATCGCCAGACCCTGGTTGAGCGTCTCAAGGATCGCTTCCCCATCCGGATTATCTTTGTGGGTCATGACGTTAAGCGACTTGATCGCCGCAAGGTTGGGGTTTTCGATGATGCGGTGTTCGTATCCCAGGCGCGATATCGCCTCGACAGCCAGATGGGCTTCGATTGCCACGATATCTGCGCGGCCTTCCATAACTGCATGGAAACAGTCGTCAGGGGACACTGGGCGCAAAAGTGAGATTGCGGGTTCGTAAAGGCCAACTGCGTCCATATGGGACAACGTCCAACCTTCGGGTCGGCAGATCGTGGCGCCGGCGAAATCAGCATAGGTCAGGGTCTGCTCATAGCCAGAACCTTCGCGAGCGAAATAGGTGTCGACCACTTCATAGAATGGGTTCGAGAAGTCGTAGGTTTCGCAACGGTTGCGGTCTTTCTCCGACAAGGCCGCGGGTTCGTCGCAATTCGGTCGCGACCAAGGGAAGGTTGCGTCAAAGGCCAGTGTCGGCATCAGAAGGTCCAGATGCGAGGACCAGTCGTTGACAAACTGGATCTTGTATCCCTGTTCCGGCGCTGCACGTAGCATCGCGGTTTCCACAAGGTTTGTGTATAGCCCCCGATGCGGCAGAGCTTCGTCTGTGAAAGGTGCATAGTTGCCGCCGGTAATCAGCAACAGCTGACGGTCGCGAATTTCAGGCTGCTCGCTTTCATCCGCATCCCGGATCAGCGCGGCCGCTTCGGCGCGAGCGGCTTCAATTTCCTGGCGGGCTGCAGCTTTGGCTTCCAAAACTGCTTCCTGGCTGGCTTGCTCGGCTTCTGCTTCGGCTGCCGCGACGCGCGCTTCAGCTTCAGCAATGGCCTTTGCAGCACGTTCTTCTGCGGCCTTCACCAGTTCGGACGCCATCTCGGCGGCCATTGCCTCAGCCTCGGTTGCAGGGGGTGTGGGGGCCCGGCCTACATCTTCAAGACAAGGCAGAGTTAGTACGTCACCCACACGAATTACGTTCGGATTGTTCCCGATTACGTCGCGGTTGGCGTCAAAGATGATGCCAAAATCTTCGGTCGAATAAACTTGAATAGCCAGCTCGCGCAGACTGTCGCCGCGCTGAATTTCGTAAGTCGAGCACGCCTCTTGCGCCGAGACGGTGCCGGTCGCAGCCGCAAGAGCCAGGCTGGAGATGATCAGATGAGGTCTCATGTGTCCTGTCGCTTTGCCTTTAATCGTTTCTTGTCAGTTTCAGAACTGCGATGGACGCATTGTCCTGATCGGGGTCGTTTTTGTCGCGCAAGGCGCGCCACAGCGCGTCTGCGATATCTTGTGCCAAAGCCTTCGACTGCGTCTGCAGGATGTGCTCAATCTCGGGGTTGCTAAGATATTGAAGCCCATCGCTGCCGGCGATCAGTACGTCCGATGTGGTCAGTTCCAGCGGGAGTTCAGGGCAATCCACTTTCGGGATAGCGGCACCCATGATGACCGAGGTCAATTGGTTCCGATCCGGGTGCGACAGCGCCTCTTCTCGGGTCAACTTGCCCTCGGCCTGTTGCGCGTCGATGATCGGCGCCATCGAGTGATCTTCGTTGACTTGCCGCAACATTCCGTCCCGAAACAAGTACAAGGGGCTGTCGCCAATCGAGATCCAAAAAACCCGCTGTTCCAAAAGTAGGATGCCCAGCATGGTTGAACCCATGTTGAACCCCTCACCCTGTTCTTCGGAATGCTGTGCCACGGCGGCATTGGCCTGCATGGCGGCCAATGGCAACGCGTCGATCAGCGCACTCTCGGACGGTACGGTTTCTTCCAGTTCAGCGTCCAGCGCCTCGCGCCATGCGGTTATGACAAGTTCTGATGCTACATCGCCCGCCGCGTGCCCTCCCATGCCGTCGGCGACCACGATATACCCGGCTCCCGCTGCATCGAACATGCGCGCAGCGACCGCGTCTTCCTGCGATTCACGCCGACCCTGATCCAGGATCAGCGCAATGTCATATGCCGGGGTTGCCAGCATCTATCAGGCGTCCCGCCAGTCAAAGCCATCATCGCAGAAGGTCGCGAACCGAACCGAGGTTTCGCTGATGCGGATCAAGTCGCCGCTGTTCAGCGCTACGGTGCTAAGGACGGGCTTGCCGTTCAGGCGCACCAGATTGGCCTTGCCGCCATGACCCAGATAGCATTTGCGATCTTCGGGGTCATAGGCGATGACAGCGTGGTTGCTGCGAGAAATGCCGGTGTCGCCAAAGTCCAGCTGAATGGCCTGATCGTCGTTGCGCCCGATTTGCATCAGGCCCTCTGTCAGCGTTATGCAGGCTCCGCGTCCTGGGCCGGCCGTCACAACCAACCAACCAACCGGGAATGTTTGCTGCGCGCTTTCCGTCTTGGCCACTGGTTCGGATGTTTCCATCAGATCCTGCACATGCGTGTCGGCACGCTCAAAGCCCAGGAAGGTGGTTTTGACCCGTCCACGACGATCCGATTGTACCGGTTGCGGGGCGGGAGGTGTCTCAACCACCTCGGCTGTGGTTTCTTCTGACTGAGGCGCCAGAGGTCCATCGACCACTTCTGCGGTAACTTCTTCGATCTGGGCTGAGGGTTCCTCGGCAACGACTTCGATCACGGGTTCCGAAGGGGTGGCGTCGACCAGAACGACCTCGGTTTCGGCAATGGTTTCCTCGGTGGCAACGTGGAGCGTAACAACTGGGTCTTCTTCGACCTGTTCTGGCTCAATCTCGTCCGCATGCTCGTGCGCTTCAGCAACAACTTCAGACAGGATTTTGTCATCCAAGGCGTCGGCCACGTCTTCGTTCTCAGCGAACTCTGGCATGTCCTCTTCGGGAAGCAGATCTTCTGTGTCTTCGTAGCTACCCGATGACGGCATGTTGTTACCCGCCAGTGCGACTCGCAGCGCATTGAAATCCGCAATCGGTTCGGGTTTGTCAGCGCTGACCTCGGCGACCTCTTCGGTTTCGGTTTCTTTCGGCTTGCCGGCACCTTCTAGAAGCCGGCTCAGAGGGCTTTTGTATTTGAACATGGTGACGACACCTTTGCTTCTGTGCACGGGACTTCAGTCCCATGGGGCTGCTACTCACCTTCGCGCAGGTCTGCGCAATGGCACTGATGATTGGAAACCATAGTCACTGTTACTTTCCGCGACGGGCTGGGCCCCGACAGAGATGTACGAACTTGCGCACGATCCTCAGCAAACACACACTGGCGGATACAAAACGAACCGGGTGAATTACTCCTGCGCTAGTTGCATGACGGCATCGGTTTGGGCTCCGTTGCGCAAAACGGTCAGGCGGGCTTGTGGTTGGTTCTCGGCGACCAAAGCCGTCAGCATAGCATCCAGGCTTTCAGGGCCATCCAACACATTTCCTGTCTGCGCTTCCGATACCAAAACATCGCCTTCGCGCAGTCCGCCTGCAGTGTCAGTCGGCACTGTCTTGACTATCGTTGACCACCCCTGGCCGTCTGAATTTCGGATTGTCAGGCCATAGCCGTTTTCCAGGCCGACCATACGCATCGCCGGCAATGCCAAAAGGCCGTTCATCGCTCGTTTTTCACCCAGCGGACGATACCTAGCTGTGACGCGGATGTAGCCATCGGGGTCGACGTTCAGGTCGTTCAACACCTGTGCTGCAAAACTTGCGTCGGACTGTACTGGCTCTCCGTTGAGGGTATAGATTGCGGCGCCACGTTCGACCCATTCGCCGATCACCGACATATCTTGAGTCGGGTCGATTCCAGTGACGGCGATTACATTGCCAGTCGAGACACGCCGTTTGGAAATCTGAAATGGGATTTCCACGTCCCAATGTGAAAAGGCGAATTGAACCTCGGCAAGGGTAATTGGGGTGTTATCCGCAGAGGCAGGGAGTTCGGCTGTCTGGGCTTCTGCCTCTTGTGTGACAGCCGGTTCAGCCAGGGTCTGCTCGACAGGTTCCGGCTCTGACTCCACCTGCTTGGGTGTTTCTTCGATCGCGACGTTGACTGCGTCGTCTGTTGTGGCTGGTTCTGCAACTTCGGCTTCATCTATAGCGGCGGGTTCCGGGATCTCGGCGGCCGCCGCAATCTGCGCGAGGGCGACCTCGGGGTTGGTTGGCTGAATTGCGGGCTCGTCTTTGCCAGACATTGCGAAATAGCCGCCTGCGGCTAAGGCAATAGCAACAACTGCAACTCCGGCCATCAGTTTAGCCCCGCCGCCTGAGCCGTTCTTTACGATCGTGTCAACTGCGACCGGAGGCTCCTCGGGTGCTTGAAAAGTCGCCAGTTCATCCTCTTTCTTGTCTTCATGACCAAGGGCGATGTCAGGATTACCCGCAAGCAAGGCTGTCACGACAGCCTCGGCGTTTTCGCTTTCAGCTTTGACCCGAGCTTTTTCTGCCTCTTCGTCCAAACGATCCATCGCGACGATGACGGAAACAGGACGATATTCAAAAGTATCGAACATAACGCCGGGGCCGCGGAACATACGCAACCAGTCCAATGCCGTTTGCAGGCGGTCCGTAGCGTGAACTTCCATCGCTTTGTCGATCGCTTCCAAGAAGCCGTCGGGATATCCCTTGTACCGTCCAGCCAGAGGAAGGTACGGATCTTTGGTGCCATTGTTGAAGGCGTTCAACCGGGATTGCCCATCGACCGGACGCTCGCCACTGATCGCGTGATACAAAGTCGCCGCCAGTACATAGAGATCGCTGCTGGGGCCTTGTTCTGCTCCGCGTACGTAAAACTCATGCGGAGAGTAGCCGTCTTTGATCACCCGCAGTGTCAAAAGTGCAGCAGACTGGTTCGCGGCCTGCTCGCGGGCGGCGCCAAAATCGATCAGTTCGGGTTCACCGTTGCTGTCAATCAGGATGTTGTCGGGCGAGATGTCGCGATGCAACATTCCGCTTTGGTGGATGAATGACACCGCCGACAACATTTTCTCGGTTACCTGAACAATAAAGTCAGGTCCGGCGTTGTTGTCGGGGTTCTCGACGTAGTCCAGAAGATCGCAACCCTGGATGAAGTCCATTGCAATGTAGGCGGTGTCGTTGTCTTCGAACACCTGATGCACATCGACAATATTGGGATGGACCAGCCGTGCGTGATTGCGGGCTTCCTGAATGAACAGATCAATGATTGCGCGCAAATCTTCCTTTTGCCGGGGGTCGATGGGTTCGACCGCATCACCGTTACGCTGGCAAAGAGCGCCCGGATAGCATTCCTTGATCACGACCTCACGGTCCAGGCTGTTACGCGCTAAATATGTGATCCCAAAACCGCCATTGCTGAGAAACCGCAGAATCTCGTACTGGCCGCGCAATAGCTTTGCGCCCGGTTGCAGACCTTCAATTTTAGGTTCGTCGTGCGTCGCATCGACAGCCTGATTATGGCTCATTTCTTCCCGCCCATTCTAATCATTTTGCGGCCGCATTTTTGCTGAAACAGCGCGTCAACTCACAAACAAACACAACCGCAGGACAACTAAGAATGTTAGACGATTCAAATTTGACTTTATTGGGGCCGCCTCATGGCTTCACTGAGAACGGGAAGGCGCAATAATCAACATCTGGTGGTGCGCTAAGGCAGAAAGCTAAATGTTGACGTGTTGGTGCAAAAGAATGCGGACTGAAGGCCGGTTTTGGAATGATTGTTCACTGATTCCGAAACAATGAACGCATGATTCTTGACACGACGAATCGCAGCTTAAAGGCACAATCCTAACGTGATCGCGTTAAGTGCCGGTACGCGGTTGTGATGACTCAACCCGGCTGCCTGCCCAAGCGAGGTTGTCGCTGAGTTGGGCCAGAATACTGACCGCATCCTTCAAAGGGGCATCGCCGCTTTCAAATTGCAGCAGCAACAGCAAATCCGTGGCTTTTTCGAATTCGGCTGGAATCCAATCGGCCTGCGGATCTATTTCTCCGCCCTGTTCCAAACGTTCGGCGAAATCCTCGACGATTTCTTGGCAACTGGTCAAAAAGGCCGTGGGTTCAATTTCGGAGGATTCTCGCAAGTCCTCATAGATACTGGCGATCGCGGCAAGCCAGTCTTCAAGGATCGGATTTTCCAGCGGTGGCAGCGCGGATTCCAGGACCGCCTGCATCTTGGCTGTGTCAGGCTGCGCTGGTTCGGGTTCGTCAATATCCAGCGTTTGCAGATAGGGTAAAAAGTCTTTTTCAAGATCTCTTTGCGCAGCGGAGATGTCATGCTGGCGGCGGTTTGACGCGATTTCCAAGACCTGTTCGGCCAAGTTCTGCCCGCCGCAAGTTTCCCAAAGGGCGAAGTCTGGTTCGGGTTCCTGCGCCATGGCCTGTACTGCCACCGGCGTACCAATTGGCACCACCGAACGGAACGTTTCGCCATTTTCCTTGTTCAATCGCGCAAGGACCCGGTCCAGCGCATCACGGACAGGTGGCAAATCGGTATGCGTTACGGCAAGCAAACTGTTAGCGCGCAGTTCCTGAGGAACCTGGGACCACAGATGGCGCTCGGTCTCTCGCCAGGCGTGGGTCCCGTTGGTACACCAGATCGCGCAATCGACGAATTTCAACAAATCCAGTGTTGGCTTGTAACTGTCGTCCAATGCGCCGGTTCCAGGCAAATCAAACAACGAAATCTCCTGCAGGGCAGGGGTGTTAATCCCCACAGAGATAAAATCTGGATTTTCCTGAGCCGCCTTTTCCAGCGCAATACCGGAATACACTTTGGGTTCTTTGCCCCACCACCCCACTGTCGTTTCAGGAGTTTCGGAATAGGCAACGATCACCAGCGGCAGTTTCAGATGCTGCGGGCCGGTCGGTAGAATGTCGGCACCCGCCAGCATATTGGCAAGGCTGGATTTCCCGGCACCAAATTCTCCGGCGAAGCCGATATTGACCGCGTTCGAAAGGCGCTCGGCATGGGCCAATGCGCGATTGCGCATGTCGTCCAGCTTGGCGTCAGTGGGAAGGTCTTCAGTCGCGGTCAGAAAGTGCTCAAGCTTACGCACTTCCTTCTCGGTTCCCGGAAATTCGATCATTCAGCTGCCTCAGGTAAAGTCTCGTTCGCGGTGTCAGCTCCGAAAACGGTGTCCAGTTCATCTGCAACACGTTGGGCATTGTTATACGCCTCTTGCGCTTCGGCCTTGGCATTTGTTTCGCTTGAACCAGAGCGACTTTCAAGGTGCCCTGCCAAAAGTGCCATGTAATGATCCAGAACTGTGTTCAACCGCTCAAGCAAGTCACTGCGAGCAGTGTCGACCAGATCATCCCCGATCATTTCAAATTCCTGAACGATCATGTTCTCAGCGCGGGTAACAACGCTTTTACGCGAAATCAGGCGCGACAGCCATGTCACGCGCAGCTCAACCGTAATTCCGCGTGTCAGCGCCGTTGTGTCAGGCCGGAACCACCGTACAGCGCTTGTGTTCATTCTGTTGTCGGTCTGATCCTGCCAGCCGGGCAGGGCGCGCAAGGCGGCGTTGCTTTGCATGTCGATCGCGTACAGTTCGCTGAGCATCCGCTGGCGAATGACCTGAGTGGCGCCTTGGACAAGTTCGCGCATACGATCGCGCAGCGGGCCGAAATTCAGTTCCGTTTCGCCGCCCTTTGCCAGCAAGGGTGAATCCCCATTGGGTCCACGCACCACGTCCGATACCGCTTCGGCCACTGTATCGTCCATGACACCGCGCAGATTGGCTAGAACTTCATCCATTCCGTCGATGATCTCAGACGTCTTGTCAGCCACTTTCGCGCGCAACCCGGCCAGAGTTTTGTCGTTGTCATCTTCGCTTTCGGGTTTGCCAGAAATTTCTTCCTCGATGGCCCGCAGATGCGCACGAGACCGTTCCAACTCTCCCTTGGCGAAACTGTCCAAGTGTTGCCATGCCATACGAAGCTGTTCATCGCGCGGGCCGTGGGTCAAAGCGCTGGTAACGTGGCGACGCAGATCGGGAAGCCCGGATGCGATCATCGCAGCAAACCTCAGGACGCCTTCGCGGCTGATCGGACCGGGACCTTGTTTGATTTCTTCAACACCGTCCAGATATTGCTTCATCTGTTCGGGATGGGCGCGAAGCCATGCAAGGACGTGGTCATGGTTGACGCCAGTATCGTCGCCCGTAAGCGCGTAGTGGGCCCACTGCGCACTGCCCATCAGCACATCGATGTCCGAATTGCCAAGTGCCTTGTCCAGCCCATCTATTACGTCGGCGCGCACCTTGACGGCATCCTCTGCACCACCGCCCAACTCGTCCACGCGGTTGATAAAGACTACGATTTGACCCAGTTCGAGCGCCTGCATCAAGCGGAACAATTTCAGGTCCGCCCGTGACAAGGCTTGGTGCGCCGACAATACGACAACGAAAAAGTCTGATTCTTTAAGGTACTGGCGCGAGATTTCTTCGCGGATCAGAAGCGGGTCGTTTACTCCGGGTGTGTCCGTGACTGTCAGCGGAAAAGGAAAATGGCCGATGTCAAAATAGACCTCAGCCTTTCGGGTAATGTCGCTGTATAGACCACGATCCGAGCCGGGGTCATGGTTCCCGTCGTCGGTCGGGTCGTCGCCTGCACAAACGTACCGCGCCAAATCGTCGGTCGTCAGATTTTCGAGGTCGTGGTGCTGACCCAATAGGTCCTTGTAACTCATACCCAGACGCAGTTTGGCGCGCGCTTTCATCGCATCAACCTGCTCTTCGATCATCTCGCGCTTATAACTGTCCTCGTCATCGGGGAACATATTGCGCAGCTCTTCACCTTCGGCGATCAGAGATTGCCACTGCCGGTTGTCAAAGAAATGAAACTCGGCCCCTCTGGTGCGGCCCGAAGGATGCCCGAAATGCATGTCGGTAATGACCGTCGTCCACGGGTTCACATCCGAAGGCAGAAACTCTGCCTGACCGGTGAACCCGTTAATCAGCCGCGATTTGCCCGCTTTGATCTGCCCGACAAAGGCAATAGAGGGCTTGAGATCCGTAAGATCAGTGACAATACGGGAAATAAACTGACGTGTTTCTTCGTTGCTTAGACCTTTCAGATCTTCGGCAACCCTTATTAATTCGCGACGTTGATTTTCACTCATAACATTTACCCTGGTTACTCGAACTCACAAATTGAATTCGCCGAAAATTTGAACGTTTCAGGCCCGGTCATCTGCCCGAGCCTGTTAGAGACTTCCACAAGTTTACCGCGGCACCCAGTTTGCGGCTTTCATGGATCACAATAGCGGTCTGTGGACCATCCTTGAGGGCGGCCAGCGCAGTTCCCTTGCCGCCGGCTGGTCGCATTACGATCAACTGAGTACCGCGATCGTCACTTGTAGAATCCTCGTTCCAACCGACTAGGTCTTTGACGAATTGTTCCAAAACGGTTTGGTCGGCGTGGGCTGGCTGCCCTGATGCACAAACGCCATCGGTGCGGACTTCGAACTTATCCCCGATATGGATACGGCCAAGCGCGAAAGATGCCGCACCGTCGAAGAACCCGCTCGTCAGTGTAGACTGTTCGTCGGCTGGCACGTCGTCTGTGGCGGGCTCTGGCACGATTGAAACGATCGGTTCAGATGGCAGTTCGACCTGAGAACAGGCTTTCGATATCTCGCTGAAAGTGATGCCGACGTCGTCGGCTTCTAGCACGGCGTCTGGTTGCAACGATATCAAACTCAGCGGTCCAGGAGCTGACGCGATATCCGTAACGATTTCGGCCAGTTTCTTAGTGAGTGTATCACGCGGTTGGGTTTCGAAGTCAGGGGCGATCCCGGTTCGAACGCGAAATACATCCGTCACCCTAGAGCTGTTCACTTCGATAGCCAGGCAATCGCCATTTGCCGCTGTAAACTCCAGACGGCGCGGTAGTATCGTTCCCCGAATGGTGCGCAGGACCTGATCGCGCCGGGTCTGCGCTGAATCACCTGTCAACGTAACGGCGGGGTTCTGGCGCGCCACGGACGAACGTCCAATATCCTCGAGCAGGTCGAGTATTTCCGCATCCATCATACTGTGACCTCCTCTGGTCTCGCTCAAACCGCCGCCGTAACCGGCGCGAGGCTTAGATGTGATTTTGTAAGGGCCAAACCGATATTGGCGCTGCTACGGCAGATGTAGCAGACAACGTGATCCGGGTACGCAGGAGTGCGCAGGAAGATATTGATCCGGTCGCCAGCCAATACCGCGATTTCGCCAAAGCCCTCTTCCTGTGTGTCTTCCGTTCCAATACTGCGCAAAAGCGCCTCAAACCCACGGACACCGCGCCCCTGAAACAGGTTGGCAACAGCAATTGCCAGAGTGTCCAGAACACTCTGGTCTTGCGGGTCGGGCGCATGAGCACCCAGCAACATGCCCGTTTCCATATCGACATACCCGGCTGCGATGCAGTCGGGTATGGTCTCGGTGGCTGTGATCAAAGCGGCTTCGATTTTCATCTTACGTACTGCTTTTCTATTTCAGAAACCTGTTACAATACATGCCACTCGGCCCCGCCGTTTTTGTTTGCCTCGGGCAATGGTGTCACCGTGGATTTGGTGCCGCGCGCGAAGTGTTCCGCCGCGATCTGATCGTATTCGTCCAGGAAAGACATGAACTTTTTTTTCAAACCTTCGGCGTCCTGCGGCAGCTCCTCATCTTCAGAGATCTCGCGCCACATGGCGGCGGCGCTGAGAGGAGAGCCCGCGGGAGCGTTCAGTACATCCTCCAGTCGCTCCTTGTGGACCGGTGGTTCCGACCCGTTTGGCAGCGAAACGACCTGCATATCGATCAACCCCGAGGTCTCGGGTTCTGGCTCGAACTCTTCGCTATGTTTCGCCTGCTCGGCCATGAGCGCCGTGATAGAAGAAACCGATGTTTCAGCGGGTGTTTCTTCTGCAACTTCCCGAGTATCTTCCGTCTGTTCAGGTGTTGCCGACAGTTTGTCTTCAAGCGAAACCATAAAGGTGTCGGAAACGTCTTCATCCTGTTCAGCGTTTTCAGCCGCGACCTCTGCGACTAAGTCTTCGTCTTCGAAGTCCTCTTCATCCAACAGGTCATACTCATCTTCGTCGGACGTGTTTAGCGGTGCATCGGTCAGATTCAGCGTAGGGCTCGGCGACTCGCGGAAGAAAGCGCGCAGATCGTCCTCTTCTTCCTGCGTGTCCGCAATCGGTGCCGCGTCAACTGTACTGGTGGTCATCTCGGCCCTCAGGCGATCTGCCTCATCGGGCTCGATACGAGGAGCGCGTTCACTGTCGTCAGCGCGCAATTCCACGCGGGCAGGGCGCACGGGGAAACTGGTGACAACTTCGTCGCGATCCAGTTCGAATGGATCGACTTCCGGGTTCACCAACTGCAATGGAGAAGACTGGTCCTGCTGAATCTCGTCAACACGATCATGCAACGCCATGGGAGATAGGCTGTCGTCGATCTGGTACCGCGCCAGAAGATCGGCGCGATGGTCCATGATCTGTTCCGTAATCTCAAGGAAGCTGTCGACCATCTTGCCTCCGCCGCTGCGTGCCCAAAGCTCGGCATCGCCGCTTTTGTCGCGTGCGGTAATTGCATCACGAGCCGAGAACAAGATCGAACGATTGAACAGATGCCCGGCCTCGCGATTGACGCGGCGCAGGACTTTTTGCCGATCCTTGGGGCCCAACACGTCGGCACGCGTCACCAACAGTAACGAGTTATTCTGAAGCCGTTCTGGCAACGCCACCCATGTTGCGCGTTCGGTCTCGCGCCAGGCCTGGGTCGCGTGGGTACACCACAACACACCATTGGCCTGACCAACGGCGCGCCGCCAGACATCGTCCGAGATTTTGGGGTCCGAGATACCGGGCGTGTCAATTAGATCAACGGCCTCCAGAATGTCAGCTTCAAGGAAAATCCGAATGAACTGAGCATCGTTCACTCCGACGGTTTCCAGTTGATCCAACGTGATATCATCGCGCGAGCCATCGTCGCGCTGAACGTAAGCAGATTGATCGCCCCAGCTGAACCAAACCGGCGGCAGTTGAGTTGCCGTCACCTGCGTTGGCAGCGTGTGCGACCGCAGTAGAAAGTTCATCAAGGTGGATTTGCCGGCGCTGAATTCGCCCATAAGAGCGAAGATAGGTTTGCGGCGGGACCATTGCTCGACGCGTTCCCATGCCTTGGATGAAACGAAGCGGGTTTGTGAATCTTTTGCCATGTCGCTACTTATGCTGCCTCGTTGCTAAGATCTTTCAGGATATCGCCCAGGATATCGTCCCGCGATTTCTGGGGCGCCCCACCCGCCAACAGTGCTGCGTTTGGATTTGGAACGGCTTCGGCCGAGGCCGAAATGCTCAGCAATGTCTCTTTCTGCTCACGCAAGAAGTCTGACAGAACAGCACGGACATTTTCCAACACTGCAGCAACCTGGTTTTCTTCGATGTCTTTGGTGATCGAATTCGCCTCGGAAGCTATCAACCGCGTATAGTCCGCAGCATAGGCTTCGAACCCTTTACGACGCTGCCACCAACGACGCCACCATGTGCTTTGCAAATCCAGTGCGATGGTCCGGCCAATTCCCAATGGGGGCGGGACCCGTGGCACGATGGGGGCTTCGATGGCAAACTCGCCTAGATGATTGCCCAAGAGCTTCTGATACAGGGCTTCGACATCCGAGGCCGCGGTTGAGTACAGCGAACCGGCTTCCTTGCGCATCGAGCGTGCAAAGCTGAAATAGGCTGCTTTTTGCAAGGTGCGTAATCCTGCCGGATCATATTGCCACGTGCCTTCTTCTCCATTCTGCTCGAGATGAGAGATCAAAGAGTCCGTTGCACGTTTGACAAAATTGGATTCCGCCGACTTCAGACGTTCGATCACTTTGTCACGTAGTGACGTGGTCAGTTCCGCCACTTTCTTTTCGTATTGTTCGGTGATCTTTGCGATTGCCTCTTCGGTCGACACACCATCCAGGTCTTGGACAATGCCGTCGCTATTAGACAGGTTCTTGGCGACTGCAGTGGCGCGGATTTGGCTTGCGATATTGCGCGCCCTGTGGCGGACGCGCTCGAGAAGGCGGTTGCCTGCCCCCTCTGCGATCCGTTCATTCATGGCCAGCAAAAGGTCTGGCAAGCCCGAAAGCGCCCAGATTTTGTCGAGTGAGGGTGCCTGATCGCCAAACCCGGCGGCCAGATAGAAAGTGTTCAAAGCCTCGCGCGATTCCTCGGTCAGGATATCGGGATTCCCGGTGATCGCTGCCTCGGCCCAGAGCGCGCTGCCAAAAACGACACTGGTGTTGGCGTCGATGTTGTTTTGCTTGAGCGTGTCTTGGATGCGATCTCGGATTTCCGGAACCTGATTTACAGGGTCCGCCAGTTCGTCAATTCGGTTGACGAAAAGGATAATCTGGCGGTTTTCAAACTGCGCGATAATGCGCATCAGCGCCATATCCATAGTTGTCAACGCCTGGCTTGCAGCCAGAACGACAACGCAGACTTCGGACCCCCGCAGGCTGCGCAGAGTGATCTGCTCGCGCACCATGAAGGTATCGTTCACGCCGGGTGTGTCGCAGAGCTTCAACGAAATGGGGTACTGCGGAATGTCCATGAACAGGTCAGCGGACTTGGTGACGTCGGCAAATCGTCCGGTTTTCGGATTGATGTCCGGATCATCCTCATCACCCAGACAGACATAGCGCTGGATAAGCTCTTCGTCGAAGTAGTCGTATTGGTGGCTTTGCCCCAGGATCAGGTCGAAATGCTTGCCCAAGCGTTCTTCTGACTTATCCTTCATCTCGCCGATTTGACGGCGGATATCGTCCATTTCGTCGTCTGCCCCAGCACGATTTGCCAGTTCGCCCAAACGACCACCACCGATCATCAGGTTGTCCCATTCTTCCTGCTCGAAGAACGTGAACTTGGACCGTGTATCGCCTTCGGTCCGGGTGTTGATGTTCAACGTCGTGACCACCGAGGTCCACGGGTTTACATCAGAGGGCAAAAGGGCGGGGCGCCCGGCCAAAATGTTCACAATCGAAGACTTGCCCGCCTTAACCTGACCAACCAACGTAACGCTGGCAGTGAAATTTTCGATCTTAGTTTTCAGCGTGGCAAGCCGGGCGGTCGAGCGCGCGTCTGCCACCTCAGTCAGCTGGTCGATCTGCGTCGTCAGCGCGGACATGGCCGACGTCATAGGCGTCAGAGCTTCGTTGCCAACGGACAAAAGATGGTCATTGCGCGCCATAGTTCAGCCTCCGGTTCCGGTCGCGGCGATATGGTGTGGGAACTGATCGGGCTGGGTGCTGGTCAGCGTATCGATGCGTGCGATCAGGTTCAAAGCATTCCCCAGTATCGCCGCTTCATCGACAGGGGTGATCGTTTCATAGGCTCCGGAATCGGCAAGCACTTCGATCGAGCTGAAACACTCACTGTTTTCCAGGCAGGCAAGACGACGGCCGGTAGGGAAACCTGCGGACTTGGTCTTGGGCAGAGGCATCCGGGAATTGGCTAACAGGTAGTGGCCACCCGAATGGGTCCGCAATGAGATACCAAACCCTGTGTCGGGATGATCTTTGGTCAGGGTTTTGAGCTCACCAAGAAAACTTTCGCGTGCAAGACCAACGGCGTCTTGCTCGGTAGCAGCAGAGTTCATCATGTTGGTCACAGTTACGACCCTTTTGTTGAAGTTGAGCTGGAAACTCGTATGTGGCCCAGAGGCAAAAAGACTCGGTAAGTCCTCAGCCCCCATCAACTACTGGCAAGGCGGTGTTATTTTGACGCGAATAAGATTTTTTGGCGTTTGAATTGTGGCGCAAATGTGGTGCGTGAATTTCGTGCGTAGGATTCTTTGAAAATCGTGGAATAAACCTTTGCTCTGGATGAAATTCCCTCTCGCACTTGCTTTCAAGCTTTGCTATTCACCCGATCACTCTGACAGGTTCTGTCTAGGATGCGGGTGTGGCGAAATTGGTAGACGCACCAGATTTAGGTTCTGGCGCCGCAAGGCGTGGGGGTTCAAGTCCCTCCACCCGCACCAAGTATACATTGTAATCATTAATTAAATTAGTGTTTGTATAGTATTGGCCCCCTCTGTGGCCCCACCTTTTCACGCGCTAGAGGCTGAAAAACGGCGTCGATTTCTTCCACGTAATAGATCGGCCGGGCGCCGGCACGCGCGAAATGCGGCTTTATGAGATTCGCTTTTATCATCTCATGGAATTTGCGCCTGCCGAATGGCCAGCGGGTTGAACTAATGGCTTGAGTGCCTGTAACGAACTTAGCTTCGTCTGTGATTATCGGTGTCTTAATCGCCATCCTTCCCCTCCTGTGTTGGCAAGGGCGGCATCCATCGCTTTAGCGACTCAAATGGTGGAGGGGCAGGGCGAATGAAGGACTTTGCCGAAGTTGTTGCCTCCTGGCCCACAGAGCGGGCAAAACTGGACCGCAGGGATCGCGCCATGATGACTACAAGGGCCTGTTTTGTGCTTGGTGATACCGAAAATTGGCTAAGGTCTCAGAACGTCCTTGCGCGCCTGTTGTCCGAAGAAGATTTGGCAGGATTGGCTTACATTTGCCTCAGATCGTTACCCACTGAGACCGCGTATGACGTAGCAGAGAGAGCCAACGGGCACCACAGCGACTGGTTCCGCTATTGGACCTCAAGGCGTGTTAGAAGCGCTGAGTATCACACTTCTCTGGGCAGCTGGTGCTTCTGATAAAGAGCTAAAGGCCGCAGCAACGGTTGGTGTAAAAATGGCTCCAAGGTCTCGTGGCCGCTTTGTGGGCTGGCTTAGAAAGAAGGGGCTGCTATGAACGCAAAGCTCCAGATTTTGAACATGGCCGAGAGGTTGGCAACAACCAATGCTCAGAGTGTCGAGTGAGCTTTGGTAAAGAAAATGCTCGTCTGTTTGTGACGGGATTTACCTGTTGCGGACAGGAAGCAATTCCACGGCAGGGCCGATATCAACTACTCCTACGACTTTGTCGGGTGGGACAAGCGGTTACCGATTCCGATGACCCTGACCTGGAAAAAGTGGCCCGCCATTGGGGCCGTACGATGAGCCAGAAACTCGCTCATATCAAATCGACCCGAACTGTCCCATTGGCGCTGACATCAGACAGACACTCACATAGACCGAGCTCTGTTTGGGCCCATCCTCGTTTCAGTTGCTTTGAGCAAGGTAGGGTATTTGTGGCGACCCTAGTTTAGGACGTGTTCGCTTCCTCTCGCAAGATGGGCTTAATGATAGTTATGTTAAAAATCGTGACAACTCTGTTTGGCTCTACGTGTTACTGTTGACCGCTGATCTTTGATCAACCATCGTGTTTCATATTGATTTCAACATCATGTTAAACACCTGATTGGTTTGTTCTGGGTTCGTCTCATGTCCTTAAACTCACAGAAAAAATACATTTTGGATACGCATCGGGCGCGCGATCCAGAACAAACGCTCAGCTTGGTCAAGCCACACCTGAAGGCGATGGGTATTACGCGCGTGGCCAACTTGACAGGTCTGGATCGAATAGGCTTGCCGACGGTTATGGTGACGCGACCAAACTCTCGGTCGGTTGCAGTGTCTTTAGGAAAAGGCTTGTCGCTTAGCGCGGCCCGGGCTTCAGGCGTCATGGAGGCGATCGAGTCCTGGCA
Source organism: Ruegeria sp. D3 (assembly GCF_056534465.1). Taxonomy (NCBI): domain Bacteria; kingdom Pseudomonadati; phylum Pseudomonadota; class Alphaproteobacteria; order Rhodobacterales; family Roseobacteraceae; genus Ruegeria; species Ruegeria sp. D3. The sequence goes on along the minus strand of NZ_JBQFPK010000006.1, from coordinate 18,015 downwards.
TGCGGAACAGATTCAACTTCCGCAACAGTTGGCCCGTTACAATGATCTGATCCAGCGGGACTTTATTATTGACATTGACACCCTGCCCCGCGTGACCGGAGGGCGTTTCGATCCAGATCAAGCTATTATGTGGGTTCAGGGCCATGAACTGAATACACAGTTAGACTGTTGGGTTCCTTTAGAGATGGTAGACACGGATTACACCAGTGCCCCAGTTGGAGGGCATTGCGCTTTTCCAAGAACCACCAATGGGCTGGCGTCTGGAAATACGGTGACCGAAGCAAGTTGCCATGCAATCTGTGAAGTGATTGAGAGAGACGCGACAACCCTCTGGCATCATAGGGTAAATCCACATCGGATAGATGTCAGAACAATTGAAGACGACCGATGCAAACAGGCTCTGAACATGATCTCACATGCGGGGTTGGAGATTGGTCTTTGGGACACGACGTCTGATGTTGGCATCGCTTGTTTTCGCTGTGTGATCTGCGAACCAGAAGGTAAGACCGGCCATATTGGCATCGGAGATGGGTGTCACCCGGATCGTGCGATTGCACTTTTGCGCGCGGTGACCGAAGCTGCGCAGACACGTCTGACCTATATCTCAGGGGCACGGGATGATTTGGATCCGACAGAGTTTACTGATCAGGCACAAATTGATCGGAGCGCTTTTGTACAGAACCTGATCAAAGAAACCTCTCCGCTTCAGGATTTTTCAGAGTGCGCCACCTACTCAACCGATTCATTTGACGAAGATATAGAGTTGTTACTGAACCGTTTGCGCGAGGTTGGACTTGCTCAAACAGTAGTCGTCAATCTGTCTCGCTCAGAACTGGATATCTCGGTTGTCAGGGCGATTATTCCCGGTCTTGAGGCCCCGCATGATGACCCCGATTATGTTCCGGGGCGCCGTGCGAACGCTGTTGGCGGTGCCCAGGCATGAGTGTCGTTGTATTTGTCGGCCCCACTCTGCCCCATGAAAGGATAGCAGAGTATTTGGAGGCCACGATACTCCCTCCGGTTCGGCAGGGGGATGTTTATCGGGCCGCGCGCGATCGACCAAATGCTATCGGGATTATCGACGGATATTTCGAAGGGGTGCCGTCGGTTTGGCACAAGGAAATTCTTTGGGCTATGGAGCAGGGTATACCAGTCTTCGGAAGCGCCAGTATGGGTGCGCTCAGGGCTGCAGAGCTGTCGGACATGGGAATGATCGGTGTCGGGCAGATTTTCGAAGACTACCGCGCGGATGTTTTGCAGGACGATGATGAAGTTGCCGTCCTTCATGGACCAGCAGAGCTTGGATATCCTGCGCTTAGTGTCCCGATGGTGTCGGTGCGTGCGACGGTGGCAAAGGCGGTGGCCGACCGGCTGGTGTCTTTGGCTAATGCTGATGAAATGCTAGGCGTGGCAAAAAGCATTCATTACCAGCAAAGAAGCTGGGAAAGTATCTGCCAGGCCCTCAGTCATCTTAAGGGTATCGCCGACTTCCAAGCTTGGGTGCAAACCGGGCAGGTCGATGCGAAGGCTGAGGACGCTTGTGCAATGCTTCGACAGATGGCCGAACACTTGGCCAGATCTACCCCATCATTAGAAAACCCAATTCGAATGGAAAGGACGCTGGTTTGGAAGGGGTTGCGCGCCCGGGTTGATGGAGAAACAACCTACGGTCACGCGGTGTTGGATGAATTGCGCCTGAACCCTCAGCTTTTTTCCAGATTGCGCGAACGCGCCGCGCTAAGCCTATTGGCGCAGGAAGCGGATGTGCGTCCTGGAAACTCGCTAGACCGAGACGCGGTCATGCGCCAAATGTCGCTCCACCGGGCCAGCGTGGGTCTGCCACGTCATTCCGATTTAATGCGGTGGCTCGATGACAACGATCTAAGTCTTGATAGCTACGAGGCCATGCTGATCGATAATACCCGAATTGAAGGGGCGATTGCCGATAGAAAAAACCGGATTGAGGTTCAGCTCATTGCTGAACTATGCCGTGCCGGCCGTTATGCCGAGTTTCGCGACCGGGCAAGAGAAAAGGCGGCCTTATCCCTCTCGACCAGCCAAATGGCGAACGCCGAAAGGTTGTCGATGGTGTTGTGGTATTTTGAAACAATACTTGACCGGGACATACCGGATGATTTTGACTCATACGCAGTTTCATTGGGACTTCCCGATCGGGATGCCTTGTTCGATTTGATAGAAGCCGAGTTTTTATTTTGCCATAGGACCGATAGCTCGTCGTCTTCTGACGCGTGACGGACCAGCGAACCAAGCGGGAGGGCGCATTATGAACTTACCCGAAGAAACGGAGAATGAGGAACCAGGCACTCGGTTTTTGCTTTTTCCACAGTCGCCTTTTCTCGAACCTGACGCAGAATTGGAACTGGTCGAGATATCTGCACCACAAGGCAGCATCGGTCCCGGACCTTCTGGTCCGCGTATGTACACGGTGAATCCGGTTGGTAAAACGACACCCTATGGTGCCATTGTTCCAGGTCCCAACGGACCGGGCATGTACCTACCCCCGTGGGATGGATATATACAACCGCCTGCAATGCCAGATGAACTGGGAAATTTCATCCATATCGACCCATCCTATCCGTCCTTCGAAGCGGCGCATCTTTTCGGTTCCGCTCATTTCACCATGGATGTGTGGCAAGGCTATTTCGACCGCCCCATCCCGTGGCATTTCGCGCGTGATTTCGACCGTTTGGAATTGTCTTTATTGCCCAGTCTCGACAATGCTCATATTGGGTGGGGCTTTCTGGAAACCGGTGGAACACATGAGCACGGTAACGAATACCGACCCTACAGTCTGAATTTCGATGTCGTGGCGCATGAAATTGGTCACGCCATAATTTATAGCGTGATTGGAATGCCAGCCGATGGCGACGCTTCGGGCGAGTATTACGGGTTTCATGAATCCGCCGCCGATCTGGTCGCGCTGTTGGCGTCTTTGCATTTTGGATCAGTTGTTGAAAAGCTGTTGGAAAACACTCGGGGCAATCTCTACACATTCAACCGATTGAATCGATTTGCAGAATTGTCCGAAAACGCGCAAATCAGAACGGCGGCTAATAACAGATCCCTCTCGGAATTTTCCTCGGGTTGGTCCAGCGAACATGCCCTTTCTGAGCCGTTGACCGGAGCAATGTTCGACATTTTCGTCGACATCTATCACGAACGCCTTTTGCTACACGGTCTGATTTCACCTGAGGAAGAGGATCTGTCGGACCAATTGGAAGACTCGCCCGATTACAGCGCTATCATGCAAAACGTTTTTGACAAGCGATACGCGGAAAACCCCGAGGGTTTCCGCGTTGCCCTACTTGAGGCGCGCGACTATTTGGGGACCTATTTAGCTGATACCTGGAGCCTATTGGATGCTGATACCCTCAGCTATTTTGGTGTCGAAAAAGCACTAGTTACTGTGGATCAGGAAATTACCGGCGGCGCATTCCGGCAAATAATAGAGGGTAATTTTCGGATGCGCGATATCGGTTTGACGACGGCAGGTCCGCGTTTGCCGAACCCAGACGAAGACAGTCATGCCAATTCGGTTCGAACTTTGGTGCCGGATACAGAGTGAGTAAGTTCTTTTTTTTCAATTCAAATTATGGCATTTAGGAATAGGATGATTTTTTGGATTTGTTGGCCCGTCTATAATTTGGGTCGTGGTGGAGGGCGAGGTGGTTGGTGCATCTCGACCGCAATTGGGAGATGAGTTTATGGCGGAGACATTACTCAGTTTTTCAGAAGTGTTGATTTACGGAAGAGTATTGGAAGACTTGAGCTATACGGCAAAGTCGAACAACGGCCAGGGCAACAACAAGCATCTGGAAAAGCAACTGGGCGATGAAGGAAACAACAAAGCACAATTCGCAAAAATTTATGGGTTTGCTTACGAAGGCACATATTATGACCTTCCCGAACCTGTGATTTTTCTAGTTCATGGTGACGGTAAGGAAGTTGCAAAAGCAAACGTTCCAGACGACAACGCATCACGGGCCCCGAAAAACCCGTCTATTGGTGGGGTTGCAGCCGCAGACTATCAGGTTGCTGATGACATACGTGTTTGGAACTACGACAAGTCCGATCAGACCATGCGCATGGATGTGATGGCTGGCCAGTTCGAGCAAGTCCTACTGGATATCTATTTCGGCTTCGATAGCCCGGCGATCAGTGGCGCAAAGGTATCTGGAGCCAAAGTGAGCGGGGCAAAGGTCAGCGGAGCCAAAGTATCAGGCGCAAAGGTCAGCGGCGCCAAAGTAAGTGGGGCCAAAGTCCGGGGCGGCGACTGAGGGTCGCTTACGATCAATGTAACGAGGGCGCGCTTGACGCGCCCTTTTTCTTATTCAGAACCCGGCCTTTTTCAATCCTTCGACAAAATGCTGGGTATCGTCTTCCAAACGGTCGGGCATAACCTTGGCCCACCGTTGCAAAGAAAAATTTGGATGCGCTTCACGGTGTTTGTCCGCAATCAACCGGGCCATCTCCATATTGCCCAACTGGGCGTGACTCGCTGCAAGCATTCGTTGACCTTCGGTTGGGTTGTTCATTTTGTTGACGGTTTCGATAACATCTTGGTAACGGCGTAGGTTGTAATATGCCCCGCCAAGGTGCCACAGATACTGATCCGGGAAATACGGGTTCAGCCGCATTGCTTGTTGCAGATGGGTGATTGCTGTTTCGTTGTCGCCCGAATGCGCCAGCGCGTCGGCATAGTCCGAATGCATATCTGCATCATTTGGGTTGAGCGCCAAGGCGCGCTGGTATGACTGGATCGACGCATCGTGATCTTTGCGATACAGGTGGACATAACCCAGTTCGCCAAACCCACGCGCGTCAGTCGGGTCGAGCTCGATAGCACGTTGCGCAAATCTCAGAGCCTGATCCAACGCGGTGCTTGGGTCTTCGGTCCAAGAATACCGCCAGTCTATATTCAGTGTGCGCGACAGCGCTGCGGCCGCGCGGGCATACCCTTCGTCTCGTTCCAGTGCCGATTGATAGAAGCTTTGCGCCTTGCGATTGTCGTTTCGCGTATACTTGAAGATGTGATGCTGCCCCTGAAGAACCGAGCTGTACGCCTCGAGGTCGGATGGCATCGCCTGGATCATTCGCTGCTTTTCATGGGACTCGATCATCACGGCGGTCGCTGCAACGATGCACTCGGTCACCTCGTCCAATATGTCGAAAATATCGTCGATTCTGCGGTCGAACCGTTCCGCCCAAATCGTCCGTTCGGTGGTGGCGTCCACCAGTTCCGCCGAAATGCGAATTCGACTGGCCGACCGGCGGACGCTACCCCGCGCGATGTAGCGTACATTCAATCGCTGGGCGGCCTCTTTTGGAGGCATCGATTGTGCCTTGAAAAAGAAAGAGGAGTTTCGCGCGATTATGAAAAGGTTCCTGAACTTTGACAGATTCATGATGATGTCGTCGGTCATGCCTTCGGCAATCCAACTGTCGGATTCATCTCCGCCTTGGCTGCCGAAGGGAAGCACCGCGACGGACGGAGTGTCCGGTCGTTCCAGAACCTGACTCGTGGGCGTTTCCGGGCGCATGGTGCCGGCCATTGTCGCGCCTGCAACTTCGCTGCGCACACAATAGGTCGAGACAGGATTGAGTATGTTTTTTAACTGCTTGGGGCCCAGGAATTCGTAGCCGTACCGCAGCCTGTTGCAGACTTGGTCATAGACTGCAGAGCTGACGTAAACACGCTCGGGTTCTGCAATTTCCTGCAACCGCGCCGCGATATTGACATTGTCGCCGTGAATGCCGCGATCGTCGATCAGAATTTCACCGAGATGAACGCCTGCGCGGAATTTGATTCGCTGATCATCTGTTCGAGTTTCGTTGTGTTGGCTTGCGATCCGATGCAGTTCGATGCCAAATTCAACTGCGCTTGTGGCCGTTTCAAACAAGGCAAGCAGCCCATCTCCACGTACTTCGACGACCCGTCCCTGATATTTTGCACAACATGTTTCAAGATGAGATAGTAACGATTTCAGGGCGTTATATGTGTCCAGCTCATTCTCGCTCATTAAGCGGGAATAGCCGACGACGTCGGCGAACAAAACAGCACCGAGCTTTTGCGTCATTGAAAAATTCGGACTAGAGGTATTCACAGGCAATACTCGTTTAATTGGTGCCAAATAGGCACCCGTTTCAACATATAGCAATTTTTAGTTTTTTCGACTGTCGGCTGTTTCTACCTTTCGCTGCCTGTTGCCAACCTGGGTGGCCATGACCAGTTTGATGATGCCGATGCTCCCATTTCCACGACAGTATCAGCGGATAATTCCGAGGCGAGAACTTCTCTGTGCTGCATCCAGTCGTCCTTTAGGATGCCCACAACAATCATGTCGTGGAACTCTCCATCCGCAAACCACGCTTGCCGCATTGTGCCTTCGACCTGGCAGCCAATTCTACTGACAAGGTCACGGCTGCTGTGGTTGTCGGCGCGGTAATATGAAGTCAAGCGATTCAGGCCGAGTTGTCGGAACGCAAAGTCAACGATCATCGCGGTTGCTCGGATTCCAACTCCGTGCCGGCGTGCGGACTTGTGTACAAACATTGCAACGACTGCGTCGCGATTGATATTCGAAATCCCCTCGAGACCAGCCATGCCCAAGGCTTCTTCTTCCTCGGACTCAACAATGAACCAGCATTTGCAGCCGGAACCTTCAGATGTGAAGGCATCTTTCCAACTGTCTTCAGTCTGGAGGCGGTTTTGGGGAACGCGGGATGTTCGATCAAATAGAGCGAGGTCTTCAATGTTTTGGAACCAAGGCGCGACGGTTTCTACATCAGCCCTTTCCAACGGTCGAAGCCGAAACAGATTTTTCGATTTATCGGACACAGTGGCAATAACCTTTAACGTAAAAAAACAACTATATCGGGAACAGTAGCACATTCCTTGCGCATTTTCTAAGTTTCATTGCGAAACTGGTCGCGATCGCCAGATCGATTTTTAGTTTAAACTGCGTTTTGCAAATCCAAACGAAATCCGGCCCGCCAAATTGGCGAGCCGGAGAAGTCACCGTGAGTGGGTGGTTTTAGTCGTACAGAACGGCCGAGATCTTCGGGTCGTCCATGTTCGACGCGTCGTAATAGTAGAAACCGGTGTCAATCAGGGCCGGGACTTCTTCACCATTCAGCGCGGAGACCGCCGCTTTTACAGTCTCGTAACCGATGCCGACGGGATTTTGCGTGATCGCGCCAGCCATCAGGCCGCTTTTGATCGCATCCTTTTGCGCTTTGCCGCTGTCATAGCCAATGATGACCAGACCTTCGGTTCCCAGTTCCTGAACACCATTCACAACGCCAATGGCCGAACCTTCGTTGGTGCCAAAGATACCGTCCAGATCAGGGTTGGCCGTCAGGATCGCTTTGGTAACTTCAGTCGACTTCAGGTGGTCGCCCTGACCGTATTGAACGGTGACAACTTCGATATCGGGATATTTTTCTTCGATACGGTTCACAAAGCCATCACGGCGGTCGATACCGGTCCGGCTGGTTTGGTCGTGTGCTACAACGGCGACTTTGCCTTTGCCGCCGATTTTCTCAGCCATTTTGTCGGCAGCCAGCCCGGCCGCAGCAAGGTTGTCGGTGGTAGCGGTGGAAAGCGGGATGTCGCTGTCAACACCGCTGTCGAACGCGATGATCGGGATACCCTTGTCATTCGCCTGACGCAGCAGCGGGATAGCTGCCTGGCTGTCCAGTGCAGCAAAGCCGATGGCTTTTGGGTTGTTGGCCAGTGCAGCTGCCAGCATGTCGATCTGACGGTCCACCATGGTTTCGTTATCGGGGCCTTCAAAAGTAATTGTGACGTTGTATTCGTCTGCCGCCTGCTCGGCCCCGGATTTCACGGCCTGCCAGAACTGGTGCTGGAAGCCTTTGGATACCAGCGGGATGTAGATTTCCTCGGCAGTGGCCATCGAGGCCGGGGCTGCAAGGGTGGCAGCGCTCAGCGCTCCCAGAATGAAACGACGTGAAAACATGTTTTTCTCCTCCACAGTTGGTCGTTTATTATTTGGTTTCTTCAGCCGGATTTTTTGCGCCGCGCCATGTCGGCATAGACCGCCAGAATGATGATTGCGCCGGTGACAACGGTTTGCCATTCCTGCGCCACGGACAGCACGCGCAGCCCGTTGGTCAGGACCGCCATGATCAGAGCGCCGATCAGTGTCCCTAGAATGGTACCGCGTCCACCCGACAGCGAAGTGCCACCGATCACCACGGCCGCGATCGCCTCAAGCTCGTATCCTAGACCCAGCGCAGGCTGCGCCGAGTTCAAGCGCGAGGCGATCAAGATGCCGCCGATGCCGCAGATTGCGCCCGCCAGAGCGTAAATGCGCATCTTCCAAGCGTCGGTGTTCACACCGGACAAGCGAACTGCTTCTTCGTTCGAACCCAAGGCAAATGTGTAGCGACCAAGAACCGTGCGGCTCAGGATGTACGACGCTGCAATCGCCACCAGGAACAGGATCAGAACGCCGTTCGGGATGGGCAGAGCCGGGAAGATCTCTCCGATCAGCGACCCACGCGAGATCTGGTCAAAGCCCGGCGTGTCGTTGAAATAGATCGGCCGCGTACCCGAGATGACCAGCGACAGGCCTTTCAGGATCAGCATCATGCCAAGCGTGGCGATGAAAGGCGGGATTTTCATTTTGGCAACGAAAGTGCCCGAGCAAAGCCCACAGAACGCGCCCGCCGCGATGGCTGCCGCCACGCCCAGCAGCAGGGGCATCCCCAGATAGGTCAGCACCACGCCTGCGATCACGGCGCAGAAAGTCATCAGCGTGCCCACCGAAAGGTCGATCCCCCCGGTGATGATCACCAGCGTTGCCGCCACTGCCAGCACCCCGTTGACCGAGGTCGCCTGCAAAATGGCGATCATGTTCGAGGTTTGCATAAAGTTTGGCGACGCGATTGAGAAGCCGATCAGCAGCGCGATCAAACTGGCGAATGCTAGCAGTTTTTGATACGCGCCGCTGTCGGACAGTCCCGCGAGTGGTTTCTTCTTTTCAACGTCTGTTGCCGTGGTCATTGTGGTGCCCCCGTTACCTGCATCGCCGCCGCACGTTGGGTGGCCAGATGCATGATGTCTTCCTGAGTGGTGTCTTTTCCGCCGGGCAGAATGCCGGTCAGTCGGCCTTCGCACATCACAGCGATGCGATGGCTCAGGCGCATGATCTCGGGTAGTTCCGACGAGATCACGATGATAGTCTTGCCCTGCTCGGCGAGTTCTTCGAGCAGTTTGTAAATCTCGGACTTCGCACCGATGTCGATGCCCCGCGTGGGTTCGTCAAAGATCAGGATATCGCAATCGCGCAGCAGCCATTTTGCAATCACAACCTTTTGCTGATTGCCCCCTGACAGCAGTCGGACCTCTTGCACGTCCGAGGGCGTGCGAATGCCCAGCTGTGCGATATATCCCTTGGCCGTGGTGCTGATTTCACCGTCATTCAACACCCCTCCGGTGCCGGTGAACAGATCCATCGAAGCCAGCGCGATATTGTCGCGCACGTTCATGCCGGTGGCCAGCCCGAAATGTTTGCGGTCCTCGGACAGATAGCCGATGCCCGCAGTCACGGCATCCTTGGGCGACTTGATCGAAACCTCTCGGCCATGAACGCGGATCGTTCCGCTGTCCTTCCCATCCGCGCCGAAGATTGCGCGCGCAACTTCGGTCCGACCGGCCCCCATCAGGCCCGCGAACCCCAGAATCTCGCCCTTCTGGACCGAGAAGCTGACATCCTTGATCTCTTTGCCGCGATTTAAACCGGACACCTCAAGCGAAACTTCGGCGTCGCCAAGATCAGGCACGTCCAGAGGTTTCTCGTTCACCTCACGCCCCACCATCATGGCGATGATTTGGCTGATTGGTGTCTCAGCCGCGCCTACGGTGCCCACATATTCGCCATCGCGCATCACGGTGACGCGGTCCGCGATCTGCTTAAGCTCGTCCATTTTGTGACTGATATAGACGATGCCCACGCCCTCGGCCTTGAGGCGGCGAATGATCACGAACAGCTCGGCTATCTCAGCATCGTTCAGGGCCGCTGTGGGTTCGTCCATGATAAGAACCTTGGACCGGAAAGACAGCGCCTTGGCAATCTCGACCATCTGCTGTTTCGCAATGGTCAGGCTGCCTACCAGTGTCTTTGGATCCAGCGACAGGTTCATCGAGGCGAAAATCTCGGCCGTCTGTGCGTTTAGCGCGGCCTCGTCCAGTCTACCAAAGCTCTTGCGGGGCTCTCGACCGATAAAGATGTTCTGCGCTACGGTCAGATCATTCATCAGGCTCAGTTCCTGATGGATGATACCGATGCCCAGATCCTGCGCTTCGCCGGGCGTGGTCGGGCTGACCGACTTGCCTTCGATCACCAGATCACCACCGTCGCGCTGATAAATCCCCGACAGGATCTTCATCAGCGTGCTTTTCCCGGCACCGTTCTCGCCCATAAGTGCGTGAACCTCGCCCGAAAACAGATCGAACTGCACTGTTTTCAGCGCGTGCACGCCGGGGAAATACTTTTCGATCCCCGTCATGTCGACCAGTTTTGTCATGTTCCCTCCCATGCTACCCTCATCCCCCAGGGTGCGTAATTACATTACCGCGCCGATCTGCCAGGGGACGAACTCGACCCCCCCAAATCCAAGCTCTTCGCTTCTAGTTTTCTCGCCTGAGGCAACGCGGATCAGAATTTCAAACAATTCCTCTCCTTTCGCCTCGATGCTGACACCATCGGTGACGATGTCACCGCAGTTCAGGTCCATATCGTCGGCCATCCGTGCGTACATCTCAGAGTTCGTTGCCAGCTTGACGCAAGGCGTCGGCTGATAGCCCGAGACCGAACCCCGCCCGGTGGTGAAAACGATCAGGTTCGCGCCTGAGGCCACCTGCCCCGTCACCGAACACGGGTCGAAACCTGGGCTGTCCATGAAGACAAAGCCCTTCTTGTCCACGATCTCGCCAAACTTATAGACGTCCCGCATCGGAGCAGTGCCGCCTTTGGCAACCGCACCCAGAGATTTCTCGAGTATGGTTGTCAGTCCACCGCGCTTGTTGCCGGGGCTTGGATTGTTATCCATCTCGCCGCCGTTGCGTTCGGTGTAGTCTTCCCACCACTGGATGCGCTCGATCAGCTTGGCGCCAACTTCGGGCGTTTCGGCGCGGCGAGTCAAAAGATGCTCGGCACCGTATACTTCGGACGTTTCCGACAGGATTGTCGTTCCGCCGTGACGCACCAGCAGGTCGGATGCATATCCCAGTGCAGGGTTTGCAGTGATGCCCGAATACCCGTCCGAGCCTCCGCATTGCATCCCTACCGTAATTTCGCTGATTGGCGCGGGTTCGCGCGTCACTTGATTGGCAAGTTCGGCAATACCCTTGATCTCGGCCAAGCCCCGGTCAATCGTGCGCCGCGTGCCGCCTTCGTTTTGAATAGTCATATAGCGCAAAGCACCATCGGGGCGGATCGGACGCCCCCCCACCAGATCTGCCACCTGCATGACTTCGCATCCCAAACCGATCAGAAGAATACCCGCGAAGTTCGGATGCTGTGCATAGCCCGCAAGAGTGCGGAACAAGGTCGCGTACCCTTCATCCTTACCGGACATCCCGCAGCCTGTGCCGTGCACAATCGGGACCACGCCGTCTACATTGGGAAACTCGTCAAGCATTCCGGATTTCTCGGCTGCCTCGGCGATGAACCGTGCAACCGAGCCCGAGCAGTTCACCGTGGTCAGAATCCCGATGTAATTCCGTGTTCCCACTTTGCCATCCGCGCGGTGGTAGCCCAAAAATGTGCGCTCTTCCGCAATTGCGGGTAACGCGGAGTTTGCAGATGCGTAGGCATAGTCCTGTTGATGCGCGCCCATGCCCAGGTTGTGGACGTGAATATGTTCACCCGGCGCAATATCCGATTTCGCCTGACCAATGATCTGACCATAGCGAATCACGTTCTGCCCCTTGGAAATTGGCGCAACCGCGATTTTATGGCCGCGCGAAATCTGAGAGACCAGCGGAACCGGCACGTCATTGGGCTGCTCGCCTGCTTGCAATTCACGCAGTGCGATAACGACATTGTCATCGGGGCTCAGCTTCACCGTATCGCGAGTCGGGGGCGTGAAAGCCTTTATTTCTTGATCTGCTTGCATCGTTTTCCTGCTTGCTTGCCAGTGATTGCTAAACTGCGATCACATACTTGTCAACTAACATGTTAGTATGCTAGATCAACTTTCATGAATAAACCACAAGATATCGACGCGACGCTTTTGCGTGACATTTCATCGACCGAAGGTTCGTTGGCCAACCGTGTTTATTTGTCTATCAAACACGCAATCCTGTCTCTGGACTTTGCGCCCGGAGCGAACCTCAGGAAAGCGCCGATATGCGAACGGCTTGGCGTGTCCCGCGCGCCGGTTGCCGAAGCCATCGCGCGACTGGATGCAGAAGGGTTAGTGGACGTCGTTCCGCAATCCGGAACCCGAGTTTCTTATTTCTCGATGTCAGAGATACGCGAAGGCATGTTTCTGCGCGAAGCGTTAGAATTGGCGACAATTGCCAAAGTCGCCCGCGACCTAACCGAGGATCAGCGTCGCAGGTTAAGTCGCAACATGCGTTTGCAAGAGCTTCTGGTCGAGGATGAGGATATCTCGGGCTTTTATCAGGCCGATGAGGAATTTCATGCTCTGCTGATGGATTTCACGGGTTTCCACCGTTTGGCAGATGTTGCGCAGACCGTTTCCCTTCAGGTTAGCCGCGCACGTATGCTGCTGCTGCCGACGCCAGGCCGGATCGTTGAAACGCTTGAAGAGCACCGGTCGATATTCAACGCAATAGTAGAGCGCGATGAAGACATGGCGCAGCAGGCCATGCGCCGCCATATGGGCCAGCTCATGCCTCGGATCGAAGTCTTGCGTCAGGAAAAACCCCACCTTTTCAACTTATCGCTCCAAACCGAACGAGAGGCAGGATGACCGCTTCAACTACAGAATTACTGAACAACCGCACGGCGCGCCCTGTACCATTGACCCGTATGGGTTTCGGTGGCGCACCATTGGGGAACCTCTATCGTAAGGTTTCCGACGAAGACGCCCAGGCGGCCCTGCAGGCTGCCTTTGATGCGGGTATCCGCTTTTTTGATACGGCACCGCAATACGGGCTTGGACGCTCCGAGCAACGCTTTGGCGAAGCAATCGCCCGCTTTGGACGCGAAAATATCCAGCTGTCGACCAAGATCGGGCGACTTCTGCTGGATTGTGAACCGCATGAAGTGACCCCCGAGGCATTTGTTGACGTGCCGCAAAAGCGGATCGTGTTTGACTATACCTATGATGGAGTAATGCGTTCCTACGAGGCCAGCCGCGAACGGATCGGGGTGGCCAACGCGGATATTCTGCTGATCCATGACGTCTGTGTTTTCAGCCAGGGCAGTCAGGAGATGTCCGATGCCAAGGTGCGCGAGCTGTTTGACGGGGGCGGCTACAAAGCGCTGGTAGAGCTGCGTGACGCCGGTGAAATCGCAGCCATCGGAGCGGGCGTGAACGAATGGCAAGTTTGCGAAAAACTACTTGGTCTGGGCGATTTCGATGGCTTCCTTCTGGCGGGGCGCTACACCCTGTTGGAACAAGAGGCGCTGGACAGCTTTTTGCCGCTTTGTGAAAAGCGTGACGTAGGAATTATCCTGGGCGGTCCCTACAATTCGGGGATTCTGGCAACCGGTGCAGTGCCGGGCGCAAAGTACAACTACGATGATGCGCCAGAGGAGATTTTGCAGCGCGTCCGCAACATCGAAGCTGTATGTCAGGCGCACAAGACACCTCTGATCGCGGCGGCATTACAGTTCGTGTTGGGGCATCCGTCCGTCAAAACTGTGATCCCGGGCGCGGTAAACGCCGCCGAGGTGCAGGCTAATGCCGCGTTGCTGGATCGCGAGATTCCTGCCGGCTTTTGGTCCGACCTGCGGGGCGAAGGGCTGATCCGGCCTGATGCTCCACTTCCTTCGGAGGCCGCCGATGCTGCGTGACATCGACCCGATCCTGTCACCCGAATTACTGCACACCTTGCGTGCGATGGGCCATGGCGATGAAATCGTGATAGCGGACGCCAATTTTCCGGGAACGAGTACCGGACCGCTCTGCATTCGGGCCGACGGATCGTCGGCCAGTGAGATCCTGCGCGCAGTTTTGTCGGTGATGCCACTGGACAATTTTGTGCCGGACCCAGCACTGACGATGCAGGTGGTCGGAGACGCCGATGCTGTGCCAGAGGCGGTCGCGGATTTTCAGCAGATCATCAATGAAACGGCAGACAACCCGGCTGTGGTGCAGGGTCTTGAACGCTTCGCGTTCTATGATCGCGCCGCAACAGCTTTTGCCGTTGTTCAGACAGGTGAGCGAAGGTTGTATGGCAACATCATCTTGAAAAAGGGTGTGATTGGATGAAGATCGACGCGCACCAGCATTTCTGGGCTTTGGCTCGGGGCGATTATGGTTGGCTCACTTCGGAACTGGCCACGATTTATCGGGACTTTGGTCCGTCAGACCTAGCCCCTTTGATCGAAGCGGCCGGGATTGAGGGGACCGTTCTTGTACAGGCGGCGCCGACTGTGGCCGAGACGGAATATATGTTGTCTCTGGCTGACCACACGCCTTTTATCAAAGGGGTAGTCGGGTGGGTCGACTTCGAAGCAATGGACGCGGCCGGTCAGATCAAGGCGCTGTCCGCGCATCCGGCGCTTGTCGGTTTGCGGCCGATGATTCAGGACATAGCTGATCCCATTTGGATGTTGGACGACGCATTGTCTGCTGCGTTTTTTGCCATTCAGCAGAACGACCTGACATTTGACGCTCTGACTTTGCCCCAACATCTGGCCCCTCTGCGTCAGTTGCTGGCGCGCCATCCCGAGATGCGCGTGGTCATCGATCACGGCTCCAAGCCTTTGATACGCGATGGTGTGATCGACGGATGGGCTCAGGATATGGCGGCCTTGGCGCAGGAAACCTCGGCCTATTGCAAATTGTCCGGCCTTGTGACCGAAGCAGCTGCGGATTGGAGCACTGACGACTTGCGCCCATACGTTAACCACCTCTTGGACACGTTCGGCTCGGAACGCCTGATCTGGGGCAGCGACTGGCCAGTTTGTACCTTGGCCAGCACTTATCAGCGCTGGTTGGATACCACCGACACACTTCTGAGCGATCTCTCGGAAAACGAACGCAATGCGGTTCTGGGCGGTAACGCCGCCCGTGCCTATAACCTCAGGGACTGAAATGACTTCTCCTAAACTGGATTCAGACGGGCTGTGGCTCGGGCGTGTTGAACGCCCCGGTGTTGGCCCTGCTGTCGTAACCCTGCGCGATGGTCAGGTTGTCGACATCACCTCGAAAACTGCACCGACCGTGCGCGACATCCTCGAAATGGACGATGCCGCAGGGTATGTGCGCTCAGCTTCGGGCGAGACGCTCGGACCGCTAGATGGGGAACATCAATGGCTGGCGCCTTGTGACCTGCAGGCGGTGAAAGCCTGTGGTGTCACGTTCGCCGGCTCTATGGTTGAACGTGTCATCGAAGAGCAGGCAGCCGGCGACCCGGCCAAGGCCGAAGCCATCCGCAAGCGCATTGGTGCCCGTATTGGTGACAGCCTGTCCAATATCGTGCCCGGTTCGGAAGATGCGGCACAGGTAAAGGCGGCGCTTATCTCGGAAGGTCTGTGGAGCCAGTATCTGGAAGTTGGCATCGGGCCCGACGCCGAAGTGTTTTCCAAGGCGCAGGTGCTGTCTTCGGTTGGGTTCGGTGCGGATGTTGGGCTCCACCCAATTTCGACGTGGAACAACCCTGAGCCCGAAGTCGTACTGGCTGTGACGTCCAAGGGTGAAATCAAGGGGGCGACGCTGGGCAATGATGTAAACTTGCGCGACGTTGAGGGGCGCTCGGCCTTGCTGCTGAGCAAAGCCAAGGACAACAACGCCTCTTGCGCCATCGGACCCATGATCCGCCTGTTCGACGACAACTTTGATCTGGACGACGTGCGCAATGCCGAATTGACCCTGACTGTTACCGGCCCGGATGGGTTTGTGCTGAACGGAAATTCGTCGATGTCCCAAATCAGCCGTGATCCCGCGGATCTGGTGAAGCAAACCGTCGGGCGTCATCACCAATATCCGGACGGGCTCATGCTGTTCCTCGGAACGCTTTTCGCTCCGACACAGGATCGCGACACTCCGGGTGGCGGGTTCACTCACAAGATCGGTGACGCTGTCACGATTGCAAACGACAAACTGGGCGCTCTGACCAATACGGTGCGCCTGTCGACGGAATGCCCGGAATGGACGTTCGGGGCGTCTCATCTGATGCGAAACCTGGCCCAACGCGGGCTGATTTAGGGAAATTTGAACATGTTGACCGGAAAACACCTGATCGCGGGCGAATGGGTCGCGACAGACGCTTCTTTTACCTCGGAACCGGCGCACGGGCCCAGCCACGACTTTTGCGTGGGCACGCCTGCGTTGGTTGATGCAGCCGTCGAAGCCGCTGAAGAGGCATTTGCCAGCTTTGGTTGGTCTTCGCGTGCGGATCGCGCCGCGCTGCTGCGCAAAATCGCTGATGAGATCGACGCCCGCGGCGATGCCATCACCGAAATCGGAACGCACGAAACCGGCCTGCCCGAGGCGCGTCTGCAGGGTGAGCGTGGCCGCACCGTCGGCCAGCTGCGCCTGTTCGCAGATCATATCGAAAAGGGCGACTATCTGGACCTGCGCCACGACCCGGCTATGCCGGACCGCGCGCCCCTGCCCCGCCCCGATCTGAAGATGATCCAACGCCCGCTGGGCCCCGTCGCCGTGTTCGGCGCATCGAATTTCCCGCTGGCGTTCTCGGTCGCGGGTGGGGATACCGCTGCGGCGCTGGCCGCAGGTTGTCCGGTGGTGGTCAAAGGCCATTCGGCGCACCCCGGCACGGGTGAGATCGTGGCGCAGGCCATTGATGCCGCGATCAAGGCGACCGGTGTGCATCCGGGTGTTTTCTCGCTGGTTCAAGGCGGTAAGCGCGATGTGGGCACTCGTATGGTGCAGCACCCTCTAATCCGGGCCGTGGGCTTTACCGGCAGCCTTGGCGGTGGTCGTGCCCTCTTCGACCTGTGCGCGCAACGCGATGAGCCGATCCCTTTCTTTGGTGAGCTGGGCTCGGTCAATCCGATGTTCATCCTGCCTCGGGCCGCCGCTGCGCGCGGGGCCGAGATCGGGACGGGTTGGTCGGGTTCACTGACCATGGGTGCGGGGCAGTTCTGCACCAATCCGGGTATTGCCGTTGTGATCGACGGGCCGGACGCGGATGCGTTCCAATCGGCGGCCGAAACCGGCTTGTCCGCTGTTGCCAACCAGACCATGCTGACCGACGGGATTGCCGCCGCGTATCGCGATGGCGTATCGCGCGTTGCGTCCGGCACCGGCGTGACTCAGATCATTGGCACCAGTTGCGAAACCCGCGACGCGGCACCCTATCTGTTCACTGTCTCGGGCGACGATTGGCTGGCCGACCACAAGCTGCAGGAAGAGGTCTTTGGCCCTCTGGGTATAGTTGTTCGTGTTCGCGATGCCGACCAGATGCTGCAGGTGGCGCGCGCCATCGAAGGTCAGTTGACTTGTACCCTGCATTTGGACGCGGGTGATACGGCCGACGCACAGGCGTTGCTGCCGTTGCTAGAGCGTAAAGCAGGGCGTCTGCTGGCCAACAGCTTCCCCACCGGGGTCGAGGTGTGTGATACCATGGTGCATGGTGGCCCCTACCCCGCGTCGACCAATTTTGGTGCAACTTCTGTGGGCACGCTGTCGATCCGTCGCTTCCTGCGTCCGGTCTGCTATCAGGATATTCCTGTCGCGCTTTTGCCCGAGCAGATGTAACCGAAGGCAAGTCCGCCCGCTCCCATTTATTATGTATGTGGCAACCCATCTTTCGGGTGCCGCGGTCATCGGGGGCGGGTAATCACAGTTTAAAAGGATGGTGGA